>NZ_JANIAG010000072.1:0-26365 GCF_028682155.1 Pseudomonas sp. 39004 | reverse complement strand
CGAGCACCCGACCCCAAGACAACCATCAAACCTGCCCCACCAGAACTTTTCCCAATTAAAAGGTCTATGTGCTCAGGAAAAATGGTTTACCAGAGGTTGCCTTCGCTCATGAAAATGCATGTCGTACGGTTGATGCTTCTCGGCCTGTTCACCTTCGCGGCGGTGGGCTCGGCATCCGCATCACAAATGAAAACCCCGAACGCTGCCTCGCCTGTCGCAGCCCCTGCCGAATCCCCCTGGCCCAGCGTGGCCAGCCTGGCTGGCGAGCACTCAGCGCCCTTGCTCGCCCATGATGACCGCTACCGGCACGACGACCGTTGGCACGATCACCGAGGCGACTGGCGCCGCGACCAATGGCGCCGGGAACAAGCCCGCCGCGAAGCCGAGCGCCGTCGCGACTGGGAACGCCGGCGGGACTGGGAGCGTCATCATGAGCGGGCGATGCATCACCGCTACCAGGACGACCATCGTTACTATCGCCGTTGATACGTCAGCCCCACTCGCTCAGCTCTGGGCATCTACAACCGCACCCTCGGCAGCTTCGGCTGCCAGCTTCAACCGGTCGGCTTTACTGATGTACTTGGGCTTGCTCTTGGGCGCCAGCTTGGCACTGGCCTTCTTGGCATGTGCCTGCATCAACTGTTTGATCTTTTTACGACGGTTCATATTTCACTGCGCCTGTAGGTCTGGTTACGCTGCCGACATCATACCTGCACGCGTAGCGGGGACCACGGGTTAAGTTATCGCACCCATTACAGGACAGGCGTTGGCGCCCTTGGCAGTTCACGCAATGGCGCAATACGGCTGGGCCTCCTTGCCAACGGCATTGACGTTATTTTCACAGCCTTCAGATTAGCGTCACGCCCTTTCCGGCCGCCCGCACACTGGGTGGCTGCCAAGGTTCAACGAGGCATACGTGTCAGACACTACAACCCCCTCCCCGCGCAAACGGGTGGACTGGGCCGGCCTGGGCTGGCTCCTGCTGTTCTTCTGGTATTTTTCCGGCGTAACCCAAGCGCTGCTGCTGTTCAGCGGCACCACAGGGTTTGCCGGTTTTCGCGATGCGCTGTTCCTCAGCAGCCTGTGGCTGGCCCCGGTGCTGCTGCTACCGCGCTTCACCCGGGCCACTTCGGCGGTCATCGGCCTGGTGCTGTGGGGCGCTTCGCTGGTAGGCCTGAGCTACTTCGGCATCTATCGCCAGGAGTTCTCGCAAAGCGTCATCTTCGTGATGTTCGAGTCCAACACCGCCGAGGCCGGTGAATACTTCAGCCAGTATTTCAGCCTCTGGCTGGGCCTGGCGCTGCTGCTGTACACCGTGGTTGCCGTGGTGCTATGGAAACGCGTGCGCCCGGTCACCTTGCCTATGCGCAGCCGGATCCCGGTGGTTGTCCTGCTGTTGCTGGCCAACCTGGTCTACCCCTTTTACAAGCAAATGGTTACCCAGGAACGCAACTTCCTCGACGCCGCAGAGAAGGTCCAGCAGCGCATGGAGCCCGCCGTGCCCTGGCAACTGCTGGTCGGCTACAAGCAATATCGCCAGCAATTGAACAACATGCAGCAGCTGCTGGCACAGAACGCTGCGCTGCCGCCTTTGCAGAACCTGCGCAACAGCAGCGGTGACGCACCGCGCACGCTGGTCTTGGTGCTGGGCGAATCGACCACCCGCGAGCACATGCACTTGTATGGCTACCCGCGCGATACCACACCGAACCTCGACGCGCTGGCGGCCAGCGACAAGGGCCTGACGGTGTTTCAAAACGTCGTTTCGCCGCGCCCCTACACCATCGAAGTGATGCAGCAGATCCTTACCTTCGGTGACGAACAGCACCCGGACCGCTTCCTCACCGACCCGTCGCTGATCAACCTGATGAAACAGGCGGGCTACAAGACCTTCTGGATCACCAACCAGCAGACGATGACCAAACGCAACACGATGCTGACCACCTTCTCCCAGCAAACGGACGCACCGGTCTACCTGAACAACCAGCGCAGCCAGAATGCCAGCCAGTACGACGAGGTGGTGCTGGACCCGTTCCAGAAGGCGTTGCAAGACCCTGCACCAAACAAGTTCATCATCGTCCATCTGCTGGGTACGCACATGGATTACCGCTACCGTTACCCGAAAACCTACCAGCACTTCACCGATCGCCAGGGCGTACCGGCCAAGCTGACGCAGAGCCAGGCAGAAACCTACAACTTCTATGACAACGCGGTGCGTTACAACGACCACGTCGTCGCCAGCCTGATCAAGCGTTACTCGGCCACTAGCCCGAACGGCTTCCTGCTGTACCTTTCCGACCATGGCGAAGATGTCTACAGCTCAGGCGATCATGACCGCCTGGGGCGCAACGAAGGTGCCCCGACCCGGCCGATGTACACCATCCCGTTCCTGCTCTGGACCTCGCCGAGCTGGCAGGCGGCCCACCCCCGCGACCTGCAGGCCATGGACAACCGCCCCTATAGCAGCTCGCACCTGATCCACACCCTGTCCGACCTGGCCGGGCTCAGCTACGACCACTACGAGCCGGCAAAAAGCATCGTCAGCCCGCAGTTCGTGGTGGCGCCGCGCTGGATCGGTGACCCTTACCGCAACAACGGCCTGCGCGAGTTCGACAAACTGCCCCAGGACAAGGCCGTACGGGTACAGGAAACCGCCAGCAGCGCCAAGCCACAGCCGGCCAGCAACCTCAACTGAGGCCAGCCCGAAAACCCGTGGGAGCGGCCTTGTGCTGCTCCCGAAGCGCACTTAAATTAAATTTAAATTGATTTTAGATTAAGCCTGATCCAAGCTCGGTGCACTCATCCATAGCGCAGAGCCAGCCATGCCCGCAGCCCCACGAGAACCACGCAAGGACGGCGCCGTCACCCGCACCCGGATCCTCGAATCCGCAGGCGAACTGTTCGCGGCGCTCGGTTATGCCGACACCAGCAACAAGGCAGTTGCCGCCAAGGCCGAGGTTGATCTGGCGTCGATCAACTACCACTTCGGCAGCCGCAATGGCCTGTACCTGGCCGTGCTCGACGAAGCCCGTCAGCGCTTTGTAGATATCAGCGACTTGCAACGGATCACCCAGAGCACGCAACCGGCAACGGAAAAATTGCGGGTACTGGTGGAGCTGGTCGTTCGCAAGGCCACCCAGGCCAGGGACAACTGGCACCTGCGCGTATTGGCCGCCGAAATCCTTGCCCCCAGCCCCCACGGCCAGGCCCACCTGCAAGCCGCAGCGCCGCTGAAGCTGTCGCTGCTCAAAGGGTTGTTCAGCGAGATTACCGCCATCCCCGTGGACGACCCCGCCCTCACTCGCTGCATCCTCTGCGTCACGGCGCCGTGGGCAATGCTGCTGATCGGCCCGCGCGGCGGCTCCGGGGCCCTGCACGAGATTCTGCAGATGCCCGGCGACGTGGTTGCGGCCCAGCTCTACAGCTTCGCCCTGGCCGGCCTGCAGGAAGTTGGCCGCCAGCATGCCCCGCTCAACGTCAACTGACAGCGCACGGACCGCGGCCCCCCAGAACGCCTCACTCTGTTCAGGTCAGCCCCATGCAATCGACATCCGATAACACCTCCCGCGCCACGCTCACCGAAGCGGATGCGCAAACATCCATCCCTCTGCTGCTGGGCGCGCTGATGCTGGTGATGTTCCTCGCCGCCCTCGACCAGACCATCGTCTCGACCGCGCTGCCGACCATCGTCAGCGACCTCGGCGGGCTGCGCTGGCTGTCCTGGGTGGTCACCGCCTACTTGCTTGCTTCCACGGTCGTGGTGCCGCTGTACGGCAAGTTCGGTGACCTGTACGGCCGCAAGCGCGTGCTGCAGATTGCCATCATCCTGTTCCTGCTGGGCTCGGCGCTGTGCGGCGCAGCACAGGACATGGCCCAGCTGATTGCCTTCCGCGCCCTGCAGGGCTTGGGCGGCGGCGGCCTGATGGTGGTGGCCATGGCGGCTATCGGCGATGTCATTGCGCCGGCCGAACGCGGCCGTTACCAAGGCCTGTTCGGCGGTGTATTCGGCCTGGCAACGGTGGTGGGCCCGCTGATCGGGGGCTTTCTGGTAGAGCATCTGTCCTGGCACTGGATCTTCTACATCAACCTGCCCCTGGGCCTGCTCGCGCTGTTGGTGATCGGCAGCGTATTTCGCCCTCACGTGGCCAAGGTCAAGCACGTGGTCGACTACATCGGTGCGTTCTTTCTGACGGTGGCCCTGGCGGCACTGGTGCTCATCACCAGCCTGGGCGGCAGCCTGTTGCCCTGGGCCTCGCTGGATGTGCTGTGCCTGTCGCTGTTCGCCCTGATCGGCCTGGTCGGTTTCGTTGTCGAACAGCGCCGCGCCGCCGAACCGATCATGCCGCTGCACCTGTTTCGCCATCGCACCTTCGTGCTCGCCGGTCTGATCGGTTTCATCGTCGGGGTGTCGCTGTTCGGTGCGGTGACCTTCCTGCCGCTGTACATGCAGGTGGTCAAAAACGCCACGCCGACCAGCGCCGGCCTGCAGATGCTGCCGTTGATGGGTGGCCTGCTGGTGGTGTCGGCGATTACCGGGCGGTTGATCAGCCGCTGGGGCCGTTACCGGCTGTTCCCGATCATCGGCACCTTGCTCCAGGTCATCGCCCTGGGCCTGCTCAGCCGGCTCGACCTGAACACGCCCATGGCGCTGATGAATCTCTACATGGGCCTGCTGGGCGCCGGCTTGGGCATGGTCATGCAGGTGCTGATCCTTGCCGTGCAGAACAGTGTCGAACCGCGCCACATGGGCGTGGCGACGTCCGGCGCCACGTTGTTCCGCTCCATCGGCGGCGCCATCGGGGTGTCGCTGTTCGGCGCGCTGTTTTCCCATGCGTTGCTGGGGCGGCTGTCCGGCGACTTTGCAAGCCAGGCCGGGGCAGCGGCAAGCTTGTCACCGACGGCGGTGCATGCACTGCCCGCAGCCTTGCAGCAGGCCTACCTAGAAGCGTTTTACGCCGCCATGCATGAGGTGTTTCTGCTGGCCTGCCTGATTACCGGCGTGGCTTTCGCCCTGTCCTGGCTGCTGCGTGAGGTGCCGCTGCGTAAAGCCGCCAGCGCTTGAGCGATGCAGTGTGACTATCGACCGGTGCTATCAACCGGTGCAAGCGCCTGGCAGTGCCGCACCGGCCACCGCGCCCAGGCGCCGGTAACTGCACAGCGCAACCAGTGCAACGGCAACCCCTGCGGACACGGCCAGCTGGTAGCCCGCCGTGGCCCCCAGCAGGTCGACCACCTGCCCTGAGGCCAAAGCCCCCAGCGCGACGCCGACATTCAGCCCGGCCAACAGCCAGGTCATGCCTTCGGTGAGCTGGTGCGCGGGCACGCTGCGCTCCACCAGCGACATCGCCACGATCAGGGTCGGTGCGAAGAACAGGCCTGCCAACAGCACCGCCCCTGCAAGCGCGAAAACGCTGCTTGCCAGCAGCAACGGCAGGGTCGTCGCTGCCGTCGCCAGGCCGCCGAGCAGCAACAGCCGGTGCGGCGGCATTGGCAACTTCAAGGCACCGAACACCAGCCCCGCCGCGCATGAGCCAATGGCGTAGCACGCCAGCACCAGGCTGGCCGCGGCCGGCATGCCGGCCTGTTCGGCAAATGCCACACTGACGATATCGACGCTGCCCACGATCACCCCCATGGCCACCATCAACAGTGCCAGCAGCCGTACCTCCAAGCGCCGCAACACCGACCCCTGGCCATTCGAAGCGCCTGCGTCTGCGTCCACCGCTGGCTCGGTGCCGGTTTGAACGACCAGCGCGAACACCCCGATCGCCAGCAGCACCGCCGCAGCCAAGGGCCCGGCCTGGGGCGACAGCCCCACGCACAGCCCTACCGACAGCGGTGGCCCGGCGATGAAGGTGAGCTCGTCGAGTACCGTTTCCAGGGAATAGGCCGTCTGCAACTGCGGTGTGCCCCGGTAGAGCGCCGTCCAGCGTGCACGCACCATCGCCGACAGGCTGGGCATCGAGCCCGCCAGCGCCGCCCCGATGAACAGACTCCAGTCGGGCGCCTGCCACCCGCTGCAGGCCAACAGCAACAGTATGCCCACCACACTCAAGGCGGCGGCGGCGGGCAGCACTCGACGCTGGCCATACCGATCGACCAGGGCGGACACCTGCGGCGACATCAGCGCATAGGTCAACACGAACGTCGCCGCCACGGCGCCCGCCAAGCCGTAGCTGCCGCGCAGTTGCGCCAGCATGGTGATGATGCCGATGCCCATCATCGGCAAGGGCAAGCGAGCCACCAGGCCAGCCAGGGCGAAACCTGTCGCGCCTTTGGCCTGGAACAGTTCGCGGTAAGGGTTGAGCATTCGATTCTCCTTATCGAAAAACGGCTTACATACGAACCGTATGATTAAAACCCTATTATCATACGCACTGAATGTAAAGCCGCATTTACCAGGAGGACCGATGGTCAGACGCACCCAAGCCGACATGGAGCAAACCCGCGCCACCCTGTTGCAGACTGCACGCCAGGTCTTCAGCACGCGTGGTTACGGTGAAACATCGATGGATGACCTGACTGCCCAAGCCAACCTCACCCGCGGCGCCCTTTATCACCATTTCGGCGACAAGAAGGGCCTGCTGGCGGCAGTGATCGAGCAGATCGATGCAGAAATGGATGCACGGCTGCATGCCATTTCCGACACCGCCAGCAACCCTTGGGACGGGTTACGCAGCCGCTGCCGGGCCTACCTGGAGATGGCTCGCGAGCCCGAAATCCAGCGCATCGTGTTACGTGACGGGCGTGCCGTGCTGGGCGCGCCCACGCCGCAAGCGCAACTGCATTGCGTTGCGTCGTTGCGCGGCATACTGCAACAGTTGATGGAGCAAGGCGTGATCGCCCAGGCCAGCCCCCAGGCGCTGGCATTGCTCATCAATGGAGGCCTGGCCGAGGCGGCCTTCTGGATTGCCGAAGCGCAAGGCCAGCACCAACGGCTGGAGCAGGCCCTGGCAGCCATGGAGTTGATGCTCGAAGGCCTGCGCGCTGGCAACTGATGACTCACCGGCAGGCCTTGCAGGGGCTATCCTGTGAAAGGGGGTCACGCCACAGGAGGTGTGCCATGCGTTCGTTCACGTGGAGTTACCTGCTGGTGCTGCTATGCACAGCGCCTGCCGTCCAGGCGCAGACAGTGGTGCCGCTCAAGGGCCAGAGCAGCCAGCAGATGCAACAGGACATCAATGAGTGCAATAGCGTCGCCACCAATGCCGCCAACAGCACAGCGACCTCTAGCGATGCCCACGTCGGTGGCCGGGTCCGCGGTGCCGCGGCAGGTGCGGCCGCGGGTGCGGTAGGTGCGCAGGTGCGTGGCAATCAGCATGACGAGGTGTATGACCGAGCCAGTGACGATGCCAAGCAGGCGTACCGACAGAACCGTGCCGGTCAAACAGCCGCCGCCGGGGCTGCGGTCGGTGGCATGCGCCAGCGCCAGGATCGGCGAGAGGATCGGCGCACGCAGGACCAGGCGCAGAGCTCGGCCCATGCCAGCGCGTACAGTGGCTGCTTGCAGGGGCGCGGGTATCAACTCAACCCTTGACCCTCAGGCAGGGCCAGCCCAGCGGCGCGCATTAGAACTTGGCCAGTTCTTCACGGCAGAACTCCACAAACAGCTGCGCCGGTTTGGTCAGCTGTACCCGCTTCAAGCGGGCTGCCGCCAGCCCTGACAACGCCACCGGCTCGGCGATGTCCACCATCGCCAGGCGCTGCCCGTCGTAGGTGCACTCCGAATGCGGGCGTGTCACCAGCAACGAAAAGCCGAACCCCTGCCCAACCATGCCGCGCACCATCTCGATCGACGGCGAGCTGAAGACGATATTGGGGGTCAGCCCCATTTCGTTGAACAGGCTGACGAAGTAGGTACGGCTAGGCGCCACGTCCAGCAGAATCATTGGCTCGGGGCAGAGGTCGCGCAGCGACACTTGGCTTTGCCCGGCGAAGCGATGCTTTTCGGGCAACAGCACATAGGGTTTTTGCGGGGGCATCAGTGGCTCGGCCTCGATCGTGCCATCCAGATCGTGGTCGTAGAGAAACACAAGGTCGAAGGTGCCGGCGGTCAGGCCCTGGATCAGGTCCTGCTGCTCGCCATCGCGCAGGCGGATATCGACGCCCGGGTAACGCTCGCGAAAACCGGCGATCAGCCGCGGCAGGTAAAGCGGCGCCACCGTTTCGAAACAGCCGATGTCGATCTGCCCGGCCACGGTATCGTTGTCAGCCAGTGCGTTCTGCTCGAACTCGTGGGCCATTTGCAGCAGCGATTTGGTCTTGGCGTAGAAGCGCTTGCCACTGGGGGTCAACGACACGCCCTGGGCGTGGTGGCGGATGAACAACTGCACGCCAAAGCTTTCTTCCAGGCTCTTGATCGCCGTGGAAATCGACGGCTGGGCGATGTACAGCTGGCGCGAGGCCTCGGCGACGCTGCCGGCCTCCACGGTGGTGACGAAATACTTGAGTTGTCGCAAGGTATAGGAAGCCACAGGTACCTCTCTGGCGCCGTCTGGGCGCTCTGGGATTTTGCCTGTCACTGTAACGTGCTACCTGGTTGCCGGGGCATCGGGCGATGAAGGATTTACCTATGGCTTGAACATGTTTTTAGTGGGGAACGCCGGGCGCTCCCCTTGCAGGCCTCACTCAAACTCGACGTTCGCACACACGCAGTCGTCTCCGATCTGCTTGTAGCCTGGCTCGCAGGCCATACCGACAACAGGCGCCACCCCCCTCTTGCGCCTTGAGAGCGTTGGTTGAGGCTGGGTTATCACGCGCTGTTCGAGCGGGTCCTCGGGTGGTATTTGATTGTTAAAGTCTTCTTGCATGGTCATGTCTCCGGGCTAGTGTGCCTTGCCCCACCGACGCTACAATCTTCTCGCCTCTGTACCCACCGGGAAATGCAACTGGCACTGCATCACCTCGAACATACCACTGGTCAAATAGGCCCAAGGGTCTTTACTGAAGGGAACGAGCCCCAGCAAACGGTGTGTGCCTATGAAGATCGTGGTCACCAGCATCCTTGTCGACGACCAGGCCAAGGCCTTGGCTTTCTATCACTACGTGCTCGGCTTCATGCCCAAACATGACATCCCCCTGGGCCGGCACCGCTGGCTGACCCTCACCTCACCTCACGACCCCAATGGCGTCGAGCTGCTGCTCGAACCCGATGCCCACCCCGCAGCCAAGGTGTACAAGGCAGCGCTCAAGCAAGACGGCATACCCGCCACTTCATTCGGCGTGCGCGACATCCAGGCCGAGTACACCCGGTTGTGCGCGGCCGGCGTGCAATTCACCCAAACCCCCACAGTGGTGGGGCCGGTCACTGTGGCAGTGTTCGACGACACCTGCGGCAACCTGATCCAGATCGCCCAGAAACACTAGCGACCGCCCGCCCGGCGGGCATATGTGGCCCGCCCTCCGCTAGCGTTGCGATTGCTCACTTGCGCACCTGACAAGGAAAACAAATGCGCCACGAATTCAGTGAAGTCCTCAACGACCTGATCGATTACTTCCTGGTCGGCGACATCCAGCTACTCGAACGCTTCAAGCAGGAAAACGGCCTGGCCGACGACCTGGCCCACGCGTTCACCCATGACGACAGCGGCGATCAGGCAGTGCGCGAAGGCGTGGTGCTACCCATGGCGGGCATCGACAACCTGCCCTACCGGATCATCTTCACCCTCGATGGCCACACGCCCGCACTGCGGGAACCGGGCAGCCGGCTGAAGCATCAGCGTTCTGGGTATGTACTGCATGTCGAGCACCGTGCGGTGATGCTTTATACCTGGCGCATCCTGCAGCACTTCACCAACAAGGCCCTCGGCGACCTGCTGGCACGCTACCAGGCGCCGGGGCGGCCGATCATCGAGCTGGAAAATGGCTGGTACGACGTGGAGGTGCTCGGCGGTGCGGTGGTGCGCGACGGGCTGTACGAGCCGGCGTTCGAGTTCGTCTTGAGCAAGCGCTGGAGCCGGGCTGAAGCCGCAGAGGTAGATACCGGGTACGCCTTTACCCTGCGGGGCTATTTCGACTGACGCCACTTCCCTTCATACGCCCTTGCAGGAGCGCCCGTGCCAGGGCGCTCCTGCATACAGCGACAGTGATCAGGTGTGGCTGATGTCCCGGTCCTTGGTCTCCGGCATGAAGAAGATCCCCAGCACCGCCGTCATCAGCGCGATCACGATCGGGTACCACAAGCCGTAGTAGATATCCCCGGTTGCCGCCACCATGGCAAACGCCACGGTCGGCAGGAAGCCGCCGAACCAGCCGTTGCCGATGTGGTACGGCAGCGACATCGAGGTGTAACGGATGCGCGCCGGGAACAGCTCCACCAGCCAGGCCGCAATCGGCCCGTAGACCATGGTCACGTAGATCACCAGGATGGTCAGCAGCAACAGCACCATCGGGTAGTGGATTTTCGCAGGGTCGGCCTTCTCGGGGTAACCCGCCTCTTTCAGCGCGCCGCCAAGGGTGGCGGTGAAGGCATCATTCTGCGCCTTGAAGTCGGCCGCGGCCAGGCTGCGGCCGTCAAAGCTCGGGATCACCCGCTCGCCGATACGGATCTGCGCCACACTGCCAGGCTCGGCCTTTTCGTTGGAGTAAGGGATCGCGCGCTTGGCCAGCACGCTCTTGGCAAGGTCGCAGGAACTGGTGAATTTGGCCTTGCCCACCGGGTCGAACTGGAACGCGCACTGGCCGGGGTCGGCCACCACCACTACGGGGTTCTGCTCCTGAGCGACGAACACGTCGGGGTTGCCGTACTCGGTCAGCGCCTTGAAGATCGGGAAGTAGGTCAGCGCAGCGATGATGCAGCCAGCCATGATGATCTTCTTGCGCCCGATGCGGTCCGACAGGCTGCCGAAAATGATGAAGAACGGCGTGCCGATCAGCAGCGAACCGGCAATCAGCAGGTTGGCGGTCTGTGGGTCGATCTTCAGTGTCTGCAACAGGAAGAACAGCGCATAGAACTGCCCGGTGTACCACACCACGGCCTGGCCGGCGGTACCGCCGAGCAGCGACATGATCACCACCTTGAGGTTCTCCCAGCGGGCGAACGATTCGGTCAGTGGCGCCTTGGACGCCTTGCCCTCGGCCTTCATCTTCAAGAACACCGGCGACTCGTTGAGCTGCATACGGATGTACACCGAGATGGCCAGCAACAGGATCGACAGCAAGAACGGAATGCGCCAGCCCCAGGCTTCGAAGGCCTCGGTGCCCATGGCCGTGCGGCAAGCCAGGATCACCAGCAGCGACAGGAACAGCCCCAAGGTCGCGGTGGTCTGGATCCAGGCGGTAAAGAAGCCACGCCGGCCCTTGGGCGCATGTTCGGCCACGTAGGTTGCCGCCCCTCCGTATTCACCGCCCAGTGCCAGGCCTTGCAGCAGGCGCAGGGTGATGAGGATGACCGGCGCGGCCACGCCGATCGTCGTATAGCTGGGCAATAACCCGACCAACGCGGTGGACAGGCCCATGATGACGATGGTGATCAGGAAAGTGTGCTTGCGCCCGATCAGATCGCCCAACCGGCCGAACACGATGGCGCCGAACGGCCGCACGGCAAAGCCTGCGGCAAACGCCAACAGGGCGAAGATGAACGAGGTGGTCTCATTGACGCCGGCAAAGAAGTGCTTGGCGATGATCGCGGCCAGTGAGCCGTACAAGTAGAAGTCGTACCATTCGAACACTGTGCCCAGGGACGAGGCGAAGATGACCTTGCGCTCCTCCCGGGTGATACCGCGTTGGGGCGCGCTACTGCCCGTGGATGCGCTGTCGATAACCGCCATGGGTTGCCTCCGTCTTGTTGTTATCCCAGGCCGGAGCACCTCACACCCATTTCACCGTCGCACCCAGGCCCTAGGGCTTGCATTGGTTGCGCGAAGCACGACGAGGCGGGCCGCCTCGGATCGCAGCAAGGTATCTGAAGCATAATCGGCTTTACCGGGATATCCACTCGCCGTGATGGCGAACTGGCACAACGGGCGCGTCATTGCCTTTTCGGCGCCTCAGGCGACGGAATCGGCCCTTTGAGCTCGACCTGGTTGCCGTCCGGGTCAAAGCAATACAACGACAACCCCTCGCCCTCGGCGCCGTAGCGCTTCTCGGCAGGCTCCACCTGCACCCCCGCAGCGCGCAGGTGAGCGGTCAGTGCCTGTTCATCGAAGGGTTCGATACGCAGGCAGAAATGATGCAGGTTGCGCCCCTCTGCGCCCGGCGCAGCGCCACCGGGCTGCTCCAGCACACCGTCCAGCGTGACCAGGTCGATCATCGCCGCACCCGTGGCCAGGTGGACCATGCCCAGGTCTTCACGCACCCTGCTGACCGTGCAGCCGAGCACATCCACATAGAAGGCGATGCTGCGCGGCAGGTCGCTGACCCGCAGCACAAGGTGGTCGATGTGCTTGATGGCGAACGGTCGCATGTCGGAGCTCCTTGTGGCGTCTGCGCGAGGTGAACTGCCACCATAGCCCAGTACCCGGCGCGCTGGCCATTGCCCGCTACTCGTTGACCAACCGCTGCAGTACCCCGCCTTCGTGCCGCGCCAACAACCTCAAAAGCTGATCGACCAGGGCCCGATCGGGCGCCTCCAGGTGAAAGTGGTGCCCGCCGGGGTGCCAGGAAACCTTGGCATGGCTGGGCACGGCCGCCTCACGCTGGGTAAAGGCGTTGCCGCTGAAAGCGCCCTGCCGACCGAACATCAAATACAGCGGGCAGCGGATCTGGCTGAGCAGGTCACAGGCTTCGCGCTCGGTCAACGGCATGGGCTCGGGCAGCACCAGGCGCGGGTCGTGGCGCCAGCAATAGCCATCGCTGAGCTGCAACAGGTCGCGTTGCGCCAGCAGCCGTGCGGCGCCCTCCGACAGCTCGCCATCCAGGCGCGTGCGCCGCTGCTCCAGGGCAGAGGCGAGGCTGTCGAAACGGCCCGCATCGGGCTCGGAAAAACCCTGCAACTGGCTACGCTGAACCATGCGCTTGAGCCGATAAGCGCGGGCCAGGTGCTGTACGCGGTCATCTTCGGCGACCGTAAACGGCGCTCCCATACCATCGAGGAAAACCATACTGGCGATACCGCTGGTCATGGCCGCCAACAGCGATGCGACGCCGGTGCCCATGCCGTGCGCCAGCACATGAAATTGCGCCAGGCCCAGGGCGTCGGTCACCGCCAGCATGTCCTCGGCGTGCTCCCACAGGTAGTAGCCACTGTCGTGGCGACGATGGTCCGAACGGCCATGGCCGACCAGGTCGGGGGCCACCACGAAACAGCCATCGAGCATCGGTGCCAGGCGCTCGAACGAGGCGGCGTTGTCCAGCCACCCATGCAGGGCCAGCACGGGAATGCCGTCCTCCGGGCCCCAGCAGCGTATGGCAATCTGGATGCCATTGAGGTCAAGCAGGTGATCCTTGGGTGTTGCACGCATGGGTACGCTTCCTGACTTGAAGCCTGGCACGACCACACCAGGCCGAATACGCCGCCGGCCTCCTTCGAAGCAGATCGCCAGCGACAACCCTTGCGCCGGGCCGCACGGGGCTCCGACAGGTTACCTTGGCGTAACGGCAGGCGACTGATTGGCCCGTTACCGACTGTGACTTAGCCGTCACCGACCCTCAGGCTCAAACCCGTGCACCCATGCACGTCACTGGCCGCGCAGGTCCTCGAAGAAGGCCTGCCGGCCATCCACCTGGCCCGACGCCCGGGGCGCCGCCGGCGCTTCGCTATTGGCCGCTTCCACATGCCAATAGCAGTGCCTGACCGCACGCGTGACCGCCACGTAGGCCAGCCGCTGGACCTCTTCCTTCTGCGCCGTATCGAATGCCTGGGCATCACCGGGCTTACCAAGGCCGGCCAAGCGATACACCTGGTTCTTGTAGGGCGAACTGGTCAGGTATTGGCAATCGCCGAGCATGAACACCGCATCGGCCTGCAAGCCTTTGGCGCTGTGATAAGTCAGCTGCCGCAGCCGACGCTGCTCGGCGGGCAATCCAGCCTCGGCGTGCAGCACCGCTTGCAGGTGTTCGTTCATCAGGGCTTTGTCGCTGCCCTTGCGGTACAGCATCATCACCGACTCGCCACGTTGATAATGCTCGATCAGGGTCTCGCCCAGCGCCGCCTCATCACGGTCGAACACCTTGACCGGCGAGCCCGGCAACTCGGCTGCAGGCCCACTGGCCCGGGCCTTCTTGCCGGTGATCGCCGGGGTGCCCTTGACCAGGAACTCGGCAGCGTCGATCACCTGCTGCTGGCAGCGGTAGTTCTCGACCATCATCACCCGGGTGTTGGCCGGCGACACGAATGCCTTGGTGAACTCCATGAAGTACTTCGGCGAACTGCCGCGCCAGCCATAGATCGATTGCCAGTCGTCCCCCACACACAACAGCGAGGAATGCTGGGCATTACGACCGGTATGCATCGACGGCCCGCGCCGGCGGATCTCGGCAAGGCTGGCACGCAGCCAGCTGACGATCTGCGGCGAAACGTCCTGGAACTCGTCGATCATCAGGTGCGCCAGCGGCCTGAGCAAGGGGTCGGGCAGCAGTTGCAGGTTTTCCGGGTTGTTCTCGCCAAACAGGGCGAACATGCGGTTGTAGCTCATCACCGGTGGCGACTGGCTCAGCAGATGTGCCTCCAGGGCTTTCCAGTACAAGGCCAACGCTTCGAAGAACAGGCCGTCGCTGTCGCCTGCCGGGAAGCTCATCGCCGCCACTGCGTTATTCACGTCAAGGCCCAGGTTTTCGATGAAGTTGGCGGCGCCGACAAAGGCGTCGAGCAGCGGTGCCGGGGCCAGTTCACCCTTGACCTTGTATTCGAACCCGGGGCCGGCCACCGCATCACCGGCCAGGGACGCAGCCAAACGCCGGGCGGCTGCATAGTTGTCCAGCCAGATCAGGGGCTTGTCGCAGAACGCCTGCAACAGGGTGCGCTTGACCGCCCACTCGGCACGCACCGCCAGCTTGGCGCCGGGGCGCTGGTACTGCGCGCTCTCTGCGGGGTCGAAGCCCAGCACCACCCAGGCACCCTGCCCCTGCAGGCGGCCATGCACATGGAAGCGGCTGCCGCGGATTTCGAGCGTGTCGCGGCACGGCTCGATGCCCTTGATCGGCCAGGCACCTGCGGCGAACCACAGGTCCTCGATCACATCGCACAGCTCTTCGTCGCGCTGGGCGGCCAACTGCGTCACCTGCGCACGCTTTTGCACATCGGGGTGGTTGGGGTCCAGCGGCTTGAGCTGCAACGCCTCGCTGCGCAACAGGCCAACAAGCTCTGCGAAACGCGGGTTCTCGCCCAGCAAGGTGCTGTAGCAGAGGTTGAGCTGCTGGCGTTGCGCATCGTTCAGGCGTAGGTCGAACGGGTTGCTCTCGGCCTCGGCCTCACGGCCGGCCGGCATCTCGTTGCCCAGCGTCTCGAACGCACGCACCTGGCCAAAGCCTGGCAGGCTGCGTACCAGCGGCAAGATGCGCGAATGGAAGGTGCGCACCAGCTCACGGGCAAGCGCGGGCTGCAGGTCGATCTGCCACAAGGCGAACACCTGCAACAGGCGCTTGATGAAGTCTTTGCGCGACTCGCGGGTGAAGGTGACCACGGTCATCGCATCCAGCTCGTAGCCCAGGTAATGGCGCAGCAGCAGAATTCGCAGTACCAGCGAGGTCGACTTGCCCGCCCCGGCCCCGGCCACCACACAGGTGGAGGGGGTGTCGCTGAAAATCAGCTTCCACTGCGCCGCACTGGGTTGCGCTTCGGCCGGCAGGCGCTGCGCCACATCAGCCTTGAAGCGCTTTTTCAGTTCGGCGGTCAACGGCAGGCGCCAGTCGTCGAAGAGGTTGTTGTCCTGGCCGGGCACGGCGGCGGTGTCGGGGCGGGTATCGCGAATGACCAGCACCTGTCGCCCCGCCTCGTAGCCTTCTACCCGCCCGCGCTCGAAGCCTTCACGTACACCGTCTTCATGGCCACTGCGCTGCCCCGTGGCATGGCCGAGGAACCAGGAGTCGCGATGCTGGGCTTGCAGGCGGCTCAGGCCTCGGCCCAGCAGGCGGGCGGCCAGGCGGCGAAACCACGGTAACTGGGCAGGTGGGGTCAGGTCGGCAGGCGCCTGGGGATGCTCGTGGGCCACGGTCACTCCGATGGAAAACAAATCAGCGTGCCATGTTCGCCGCATCTACTAAAAATCACCAGCGAATGCTTGCAGATCAGTGGATTAGGCGATGAAACGGATAAAACACCGCACCCAGAACAATCAATTTAATTGATTATATTTAGCCGATATTTACGCTTATTTTCGATCTTTCTTTGAAGCATCATGGCCCCATTCCACCCCTTCAAGGAGCACGACCATGCTGCAACTGCGACCCTTCGAAAGCCTCGGCCACGCCAACCACGGCTGGCTCGATGCCCATCACCATTTCTCGTTTGCCGAGTACTACGACCCCGCCCGCATGCACTGGGGCAACCTGCGAGTCTGGAACGACGACCTGATTGCGGCTGGCAGCGGTTTCCCGTCGCACCCGCACCGGGACATGGAAATCATCACCTATGTCCGTGAAGGCGCGATCACCCACCAGGACAGCCTGGGTAACAAAGGCCGTACCGAAGCGGGTGATGTGCAGGTAATGAGTGCAGGCTCCGGCATCGTCCACAGCGAGTACAACCAGGAGGACGTCGACACGCGCATCTTCCAGATCTGGGTGGTGCCTGAGCGGGTGGGCGAGGCGCCGACCTGGGGTAGCCGGCCCTTCCCTAAAGGGGAACGTGGCGAAGGCTTCGTGACCCTGGCCAGCGGGCGTGCAGGTGACGAAGACAGTTTGCAGATTCGTACCGATGCACGGTTGGTGGCTGCGACGTTGCAGGCGGGGGAAAGCGCCGAGTACCGCTTTGATGCCGGGCGCCGTGGTTATCTGGTGCCGGCCAAGGGGGTAGTGGAGGTCAACGGCGTGCGCGTCAACGCACGTGATGGGCTGGCCGTCGAGCAAGAAGCAGTGTTGCGGGTTACGGCCATCGAAGACAGCGAGATCGTGCTGGTGGATGTTGCCTGAGGATCTGGGGCTGCGAAGCGGCCCCAAAATTCCGCCTCAACACAATCACCGCAGGGGCATTGGCGCCAAACGCCAGCCTGCACTAGCGTTGTGCTATCCAGCCAACCCCCTGCCGTTGATGCGGAGCAAACACCCAACATGCCGGATATGCGCCCGAACCCGACGCAGAACCTGGAATATCGCGCCGAGCGCCCGATCTTTCACGCCTTTGTTGAGCAAGCAAAGCACTCGCCCGATGCCACCGCCATCATCGCCCACGACGCCACCTGCAGCTACGGCCAGCTAGACCGCATCAGCCAGGGCATTGCCACGTACCTGCTGGAAAACGGCGCCAATGGCACCGATCGGCTGGTAATCGTCGCCAGCCGTGGTGCCGCGCTGGTGTATGCCATGCTCGGCGCCTTGCGCGCCGGCCTGACCTTCACCGTGGCCGACGCCGCTTACCCTGCTGCGCGCATTGCGCAGATCATCCGCACCCTCGAACCTGCCTTTGTCTTGCGCTGTGGCGATGCCCAGGTCGAGCCAGGCCTTGCCCGCACCGTCAACGTGCCGCCCTGCCCCGACCAAGCACTGCAACACATCGCCAGCAAGCAGTCGCCCCTGCCTGAGGTTAGCCCCGCGCAACCGGCCTATATCACCTTCACCTCTGGCAGCACTGGCGAACCGAAGGGCATCGTCACCCACCACGCGCCCCTGGTGCATTTCATCGACTGGCATGTGCAGCAGCAGGGTTTTACCCGGGGCGACTGTTTTTCCCTGCTCTCGGGCCTGGGCCACGACCCGGTCTACCGGGACGTGTTCACGCCGTTGTCGATCGGCGCAACGGTCGTCTGCCCGGCCCAGGCAACCCTGACCGACCCGTCGCGCCTGGCCGCCTGGATACACCACCACGGCCTGTCGGTCATCCACCTGACCCCGCCCCTGGGCAAGCTCATCGAAACCGGCGCGCGCATGAACGGGCAGGTGTTCGAGCGCCTGCGCTACCTGTTCTGGGGCGGCGATGCACTCAGCCCTACGCTGTACCAGCAGGTGTGCGCGATTGCGCCCAACGCCAGCAGTGTGAATTTCTACGGCACCACCGAAACGCCACAGGCCATGGCGTACCACCCACTCGACCCGGGCGCCGACAACAGCCGCATCCCTTTGGGCAAAGGCATAGACGGCGCGCAGCTGTTGATCATCGATGAAGCCAACCGCCTGGTCGAAGCAGGCGAAGTCGGGGAAATCCTGATCCGCAGCCCCTACCTGTCGCTAGGCTATTGGGGGGACCCGGCACTGTCCGGGGAAAAGTTCCTGGCCAACCCCTTCACCGGCGCCCAGGCCGACCGCTGCTACCGCACCGGCGACCTCGGCACTTACCTGGCCGATGGCAGCGCCAGCTTCCTGGGGCGCGGCG
Organism: Pseudomonas sp. 39004; assembly: GCF_028682155.1. NCBI lineage: Bacteria > Pseudomonadati > Pseudomonadota > Gammaproteobacteria > Pseudomonadales > Pseudomonadaceae > Pseudomonas > Pseudomonas sp. 39004. The sequence goes on along the minus strand of NZ_JANIAG010000072.1, from coordinate 7,962 downwards.
ACAGCCAGGTGAAAATTCGTGGCCACCGCATCGAACTGGCGGAAATTGAAAATGCCCTGTGCCAGCATCCACGCATCAAACAGTGCGTGGTGCTGGCCAACCACGACAACGCGACGGTCAGGCTGGTTGCCTATTGCGTTGCCGAGCAACCCGTAGCCACCGCTGAACTGCGCCAAGCCATGGCGGGCATGCTGCCCGACTACATGGTGCCGGCGATGTTCCTGTTCGTGCCCGGCATCCCCCTCACACCCAACGGCAAGGTCGACAAACGCGCCTTGCCAGCGGCGTTCGACGGCAGCGACACCCTCGACAACGCGGCCACGCAGCCACTGTCACCGCTCGCCCTGAAACTGACCGACGCCTGGTCACAGATCCTGCAAGCCCCGCGCATCGATGCCCGGCTCAGCTTCGTGGAGCTCGGCGGCGATTCCTTGTCGTTCGTGCGCGCGTCGATGGTGCTGGAAGAACTGATCGGCCACCTGCCGGATCGCTGGGAAATGATCCCGGTCCAGGACCTGGCCGAACTGGCCGAGCAGCACAGCAAGGCCTCGAAGTGGTCGATGCGGGTCATGGAGGTGCCGGTTTTCCTGCGGATGATCGCCATCATCCTGATTGTGGTTGGCCACCTGGAGGTGTTTTCCGAATGGCGGATCGCAGGCGAAACATCGGTGTTGTTCCTGATCTCTGGCATCAGCCTGGCCAGGTTCCAGTTCAAGGCCATCGACGAGCGCGGTGACGCCCGTATGCTGGTCAAGTCGGTGGCAGCCATCGCGGTGCCGACCATTGCCTATACGGTGTTGGTTCAGGCGCTGTTCGACCAGGTGCATTGGCAATCGCTGCTGTTGATCTCCAACTGGTTCCCCCCCGACAAGGTCGGAATTTTCACCTACTGGTACATCGAAGTGCTGGTGCAGATGATCCTGGTCATTGGCCTTGTGTTGTCGTTCAAACGCGTGCGCAAGGCGATCCTTGCCAACCCGTTCCGCTGGCTGACCATGGCCGCCTGTGCGCTGGTGGTGGCGGATCTGCTGCTGAGCCATTTCGTCTTCGACGCCACGGCCTTGCTCAACCGCGTGCCCCAGCATTACCTGGCGGTGATGGTGCTGGGCATGGCGATTCACTACGCCGACTCGACGCTGCGCAAAGGGGTCGCCAGTGCAGTGGCGGTGCTACTGATCGCCGAGCTGGACCTGGTGGCCATTGCCGGCATCGGCTGGCAGGCGTTTGCCAGCTACATCGATATTGCCCTGCCGGCGATGCTCGCCTTGATCTGGTTCCGCGCTGTGCCCGTGCCGGGCGTGGTCGCCAGGGCGGGGGCGATGATCGCGTCGTCGACCTTGTTCATCTACCTGACGCACTTTCAGTTCCAGTCGCTGGCGCGCCACATCTACGATCAGCCGTTGTTCGCGGTGGCCCTGGCGCTAGTCGGTGGCGTGGTGCTGAGCTACTGCTGGAACACCCTGCTGCGCGGCGTACTGACACGCTGGCACGAGGGCAGGAAGGCGCGCGCAGCGCAGGCCTTGGCACGCGCGACCTCCTCTTGAACAAGGCACTGCCCGCCCGCTGGTGATTGCCAAGCCTGAAACACTTTGCATAAAATGCGAACCATTAACATTTGCAACTCTTTTCAGGCGGCATGGATGAGCACCCCGGACGTAGCCCTCAATTCCCAGGTCAGCCAGCTCTACCGTGCGCAGAGCAAATGGCTGCACGGCTGGCTGACACCTCGGGTCAACTGTACCCACCTGGCCGCGGACCTGGTCCAGGACGTGTTCGTTCGCGTGATGACGGCCGCCGATGCGGCGGCCAAGCTCGAAGCGGTCCGCGAACCCAAGGGCTACCTGGCCACGATCGCCCGTCGCCTGATGATCGACCACCTGCGCCGGGTGCACCTGGAGCGGGCCTGGCTGCAGGTACTGGCCGAGCAACCCGAAGCCTTGGATATCTCGGCCGAACAACGCTTTTCGCTGCTGCAAACGTTGTTTGAACTGGATGCGATGCTGGCAGCGCTTGGCGCCAATGTGCGGGAGGCGTTCTTGCTGTCGCAGGTCGATGGCATGCCGTACAAACGCATCGCCGCCCAGTTGGGCGTTTCTGAAGTGACGGTGCGCCGCTACATTGCCAAAGCGGCGGAACACTGCATGATCTATAGCCTGACCCACGGCCAGTGAGCATGGCTTTGAGTGCCGAGCAGCGCACAGCCCTGCGTCAGGCCGCGCATTGGTACAGCCAGCTCAACAGCGGTGAAGTGCAGCCCAGCGACCATAGCGCCTGGCAGTCATGGCTGAACGCTGCGCCCGCCAATGCCTGGGCCTGGCAGCAGGCCGAGCGTTTGCAGACCCGCATGAGCGCACCCCCTGCCCCGGCCACCAGCCGTGTACTGTCGCTGGCGGCGCATGGCCGCCACGCCACCCGCCGCCGCGTGGTCAAGGCCGGGCTGGTACTGCTGGGTGGCAGTGCACTGGGCTTGGGTAGCTATCGCGAACTGCAGTATTCACCGTTGCTGGCTGATGTACGCAGTGGCGTGGGTGAACAGCGTTCACTGACCCTGAAAAACGGCAGCACGCTGCTGCTCAACAGTGCCTCGGCAGTTGATATCGATGACACCCGCGAACAGCCGTATGTGCGGCTGCGCCAGGGCGAGATCATGGTCGAGGTGCCAGAGCAGCAACGCTGCAGCGTGGTGACCCGGCACGGCAGCATCGCGGCTGGCCACAGCCGCTTTTGCGTGCGGCTGTTCGATGACGCCAGCAAGCTCGATGTGTTTGGCCAGCAGGCACGTGTGACGCTTGCCTCAGGCCAGGCCATGGAGGTGCACGGCGGCCAGAGCTGCCAGTTCGATGGCAAGGGCTTTTCGGCTGTGCAGACGCTGGCCAACGCCGCAGACGCCTGGAGCAGAGGCTTGCTGATCGTCAATGACCAACGCCTGGACACCTTCGTCACCGAGGTTTCACGGTACCGGCCAGGTTGGCTGCACTGCGCGCCGTCGGTGGCCGGCCTGCGCATCAGCGGCACCTACCGGCTCGATGATACCGAACAGATCTTGCGGGCACTGGCTACCTCCTTGCCGGTGCAGGTGCAGCGCCGCACGCGTTTCTGGGTGACGATTACTGCGGCTTGAGTGGTATTTTGGGGCACCTCGACATTTCGCCCTCCCCCAAAAAAAACCACCATGCCTGATCACTTTCGCGCGGCTCATCCGACTCATAGGTAACCCCAGCTGTGGCTGCCTCTTTACCTTTCCGAGACCTCGACGATGACCTGCCGCTTCACTCTCAGGCCCTTCAGCGCGCCAGACCTGCGCACCTGCCTGCTGCTGACTGTTTTGCTCGGTGGGCCAGGCGCAGCCTGCGCCGCGCAAGCGCATGACTACCACCTGCCGCAAGGGGACCTGGGCGAAACGCTAACCCAGTTCGCTGCAGACTCCGGCATTGTGCTGTCGTTCGACACCCAGTGGACACGCGGTAAACGCTCGCCGGCCTTGAATGGCCAGTACCCGGTCGACCAGGCCCTGCAGATTCTACTCAGCGGCACAGGCTTGCAGGCCGTCAAGGAAAGCGACGGCCGCTACTCGCTGCTGCTCACCACCCAGCAGGGTGACGTGGTGGAACTGGCCCCCAGCCGCATCGACGGCCAAGGCCTGGGCAACATCACCGAAGGCACTGGCAGCTACACCACCGGTGGCTCCACCACCGCGACCAAGCTGCCGCTGACCCTGCGCGAGACGCCCCAGTCTGTCAGCGTGATTACCCGCCAGGCCATCGACGACCACGGCTCGCAAGACATCGGCGAAGTGCTGCGCAACACCCCCGGGGTTTCGGTGCAGGCGTATGACAGCGAGCGCATGGAGTATTCCGCGCGCGGCTTTGCCATCACCAACTACCAGTACGATGGCGTCAACACCATCTATGACGGCGTCTACGACGAGGGCGCGACCCATGTCGACATGGCCGCCTACGACCGCGTGGAAGTCATCAAGGGCGCAACCGGGCTGATGACCGGCTCCGGCGACCCCTCCGCCACGGTCAACCTGATCCGCAAGAAGCCTACCCACGACTTCAAGGCCTCGATCACCGCCAGCGCCGGCTCCTGGGACAATTACCGCACCGAAGGTGACATTTCCGGCCCGCTCAATGCCACCGGCAGCGTGCGCGGCCGCTTCGTCGGCGCCTACCAGGACCGCAAGTCGTACCTGGATCACTACAAACAGAAGAAGGATGTCTACTACGGCATTCTCGAAGCCGACCTGACGCCCGATACGCTGCTCACCTTCGGCATCGACAACCAGACCACCACCCCGCGCGGCTCGTCCTGGACCGGTAACCCGACATACTTCTCCGACGGCAGCCGCACCGACTTCTCGCGCTCGCACAACCCGGGGGCCGACTGGAGCCGCCGCGATTTCCAGTCCACCACCTACTTCGGCTCGCTGGAGCAGGCGCTGGCCAACGACTGGAAGGTCAAGCTCAGCCTCAACCACATGATCAGCGACCATGACACCCGCCTGGCATCAGCCAGTGGTGGCAACCCCGACGCCACGACCGGCGAAGGCATGTTCTTCTATTGGGGGCGTTGGGAAGGGCATCGTGTACAGAACACCGCAGACCTGAGTGTGTCGGGGCCCTTCACCCTGTTCGGCCGTCAGAATGAGCTGGTCGCAGGCTTCATGACCTCGCATTCGCGCCTGACCGGCGACACCTACGACGGCAGTGCCTTCGCCCAGGTACCGGGCTCGATCTTCGACTGGAACGGCAAGGTTGCGGAACAGGACTTCCCGAAGAACGGCGACTACACCACCACCCAGAGCCAGAACGGCGCTTACGTGGCCACACGCCTGAAGCCGACCGACAACCTCTCGGTGATCCTCGGCACCCGGGTCAGCACCTTCAAGTACAACGACGACCAGGACTACTACCCGACCTCGCCCCTGGATGACACCCACGCCAGCTACAAGCAGCACGGCGTCGTCACCCCTTACGCCGGCGTGGTCTACGACCTGGACGACACGTACTCGGTGTACGCCAGCTACACCTCGATCTACCAGCCGCAAGTCTACAAGGACGTCAGCGGCGCCACCCTCGACCCGGTGGAAGGCGATGGTTATGAGGCAGGCCTCAAAGCCGCCTATTTCGATGGCAGGCTGAACGCCACGCTGGCGTTCTTCCGTATCGAGCAAGACAACGTCGCCTCCTCGGTGGGCACCAACCCGGTCACCAACGAAGGCATCTACACCGCCATCGACGGTGCCACCACCCAGGGCGTCGAGCTGGAACTGGCAGGCGAACTGGCCCCGGGCTGGAACATCACCGCCGGTTACACCTACGCCCGTACGCGCGACGCTGACGACAACCGCCTGTTCGGCTTCCCGCTGGCGACCACCAAGCCTGAGCATGTGGCGCGGCTGTTCAACACTTACCGGCTGCCCGGCGCATTGGACCGCATCACCGTCGGCGGTGGGCTGCGTTGGCAGAGTGGGTTCTACGGCAGCATCTACAGCCCGGCCGCCAACGACTACACACGCATCAAGCAAGGCGGTTACACCCTGGTGGACCTGATGACCCGCTACCAGTACAGCGAGCACCTGAGCTTCACGGTCAATGCCAACAACGTGTTCGACAAGGTGTACCTGACCGGGCTTGGCAACTTCGGCACCACCTACTATGGCGAGCCACGCAACCTGATGGTCACTACCCGCTGGGACTTCTGAGCAAGCCCCCACCTGCAGCGCCCCTCATAAATCAATGGCTACGTATTGATCCAGGAGGCGGCGCTGCAGGTGCGGTCAGATCGGGCTAGCTGGCCTGTACGATGATCTGGCTCTGCAGGTCCCTGACCATGGCCTCGATGGCCGGCTTCATGGCGGCAAAATCCTCAGGTGAGCAGACCACATCCGGGCGGCTGAACTTGAAATGCCGCTCGATCACTACGGCATTGCCCTCCTTGGCGTAATGCGCGCTGTACTCAACGTTGGCGTCCTGCAGACGCACCTGTTTAGGGATCGCCAGCACATTGACCTCAGGCGGGAATTCGAAGCGCGACTTTTCCACGGTGTCATTGGAAATGCACACGAAGCGCTGGCTGCGCTCCTTCTCCATGGCAAAGCTGTAGACGTTCTGCGAGATACCCCCCACCAGGCTGCTCAAGGCCACCATGCCCACAGGCCCTGGCAGGTTGACGAGGTTTTCCGTGCGCCCATCGACGGCGCTGACAAAGTCGCCATTGGCGTTGCTCGGGCGCACCTCGAAGGTACCGCTGCCACGCTGCCCATAGGCACCGAGTACCTTCTCGACGAGCAGGTCGCGGTCCGCCGGTTTCATCGATTTCACACCGTAGCGGCTGACCTCGCTGGCCCAGCCTTGCACGGTTGCGACGTTGGTGAAGTCTGCGCCACCATCGCCCTTGACCTTGAACTGCAAGTCACTGGAAACCTTGTTGAGCTGGATGGCCGGGGTTCGCCCGAACTCACCCGTCGCGGTCAGCAGCACCCGCTTGTTCAACACGGTCAACGGCAGGTAGCCTGCGGCGATCGATGGGTCGGTGGAGTCCAGGTACAGGTCCAGGCTCGGCACATAGGTGATCACATGGTTCAACACGCCCAGAGCGGGCACCTTGGGGAACACGTAGGCGTTGCCCAGGTTGATCAGGGCCGGCGTACTTTTGATACCCGCCGCCGTCAGCAGCGCCTCAAGCAGGGCAACATGGTCCTTGCAGTCACCGTAACGGTTGTCCAGCACGGTTTGCGCCGCGTGTGGCACTACCCCGCCAGCGCCGACATACACGGCGACATAACGGATGTTTTCACGCACCCAGTCACTGAGCGTCAGCGCCTTCTCCCGCGTGGTGGGCAAATGGGCCGTGAGGCGTTGCGCCAGCTCGCGGATCGGTGCCGTGACCTCGACCTTGGCGCGTGCCTGGTAGGCCTCGGCGAACGCTTTGAAATCGGTGAATGTCGAAACCGCCAGGTAGTGCCCGTAGTCCAGGTAGGACACCGCACTCGCCTCGATCCGCGCACGGTCCGCCGGCACGTAATCCCAGCGATAGACCTTGCGCCCTGGCGCAGCCGCCGGCAGCGACGTCTTGAAGTTGCGCGCATCAGCCTGCAGGGGCATGCCCTCAGGCATGTCATAGATGAGCGTGAACTGCCCGACCGGGTGGAATTCCGGCACGGTGATGTCTTCGAACTGGCCAGGGAACAGCGGCGTGAAGCGGTTGCGCTGATAACGCAGCACCAGGCGGTCCCCCACCGCAACCTCAGGGAAGATGATCACCTTGTTGACGCTGTCCTGGAACATCGGCGCCTGCGCGGACGCCTGCTCCTGCTGCTCCTTGATGTGCGCGGCATCCACCATCACCTTGCGCCCATCGGGCTTTTGCGTGTACGCCTCGATCACATCCAGGGTTTCCAGCGACCGGTTGTAACTCACCGGGCGCTGGGCACTGGCATTGATCGCGCGCTCTTCATTGATCAACAGCACACTGTCGACGTCCAGGCGATTGCTGCCATCCTTCTGCACCACGAAGGTCTGCTCGACCTTTTCCAGGGTCGCGGAGTGGTCGGTGCCGTCGGTGAAGGCGTGCGCCAGGGCGCACCAGTTCATGGCAACCGGCAGCAACACAGCCACAAGGTAAGACTTTTTCAGCATGGAGATCCTTCTCGATCCAGGTGTATCGAAGTTGTCGTCAATCGACAATGATACTCATTGACGAATAACGATAGCAAAATGATTGCACCGCTAGCGCCATTTGCCCTCACCCGTGCAGCGAGGCCAGCACTTGAGCAGCGGTCGTCACTTGGCCAAAGTGATGCTTCCACAGGTCGATGCCCAACTGCCCGGACCTGTCCAGCGACGACCCTACCGTCATGTCGGTCACCAGCGTAGGCGCCAGCCCAGCATCGAACAGGGCGAAGCCAGCGGCAAGCACGCAGGTTTCGGTTTGCATGCCGCACACCAGATCGGAAGA
>NZ_JANIAG010000071.1:0-27061 GCF_028682155.1 Pseudomonas sp. 39004 | reverse complement strand
TGGGACAGCTGCGATTCGACTTTGTGCAGGAACAACGTCACTTCGTCGAGCAAACGCTCAGGCGAGCGAGCGCCCTTGATGATGATCGAGCGCGAATACTTGAGCAGGTCGGCCTCTTCTTCGCGGGTGAGGTTGCGGCCGGTGTAGACGATCACCGGTGGGAATGAACGGATGTCCTCTGCGGTCATGCGCTTGAGCAGCTCGTTGCCAAGCATGTCGGGCAGTTTGAGGTCGATGATCATGCAGTCGTAGATGTTCTCGCGCAGCAGCGCCAGGGCGTCCTGGGCCATGGCCACGGCGGTGATCTCGACATCGTCGTCGCCGATCAGGCGGGCGATGCTTTCACGCTGCAGGTCGTCATCTTCCACCAGCAGGATGTGCTTGAGCTTCTGGGTCAGTTTGGCTTCCAGGCGGGCGAACACTTCCTTGAGCTCTTCGCGGCTGGTCGGCTTGACCGCGTAACCCACCGCGCCCATGTGCATGGCCGCCTCGACGCGGTCTTCGACCGAAATGATGTGCACCGGAATGTGCCGGGTGCCGGCCAGCTCCTTGAGGCGCTGCAGCACGGTAAGGCCGGAGTGGTCGGGCAGGCGCATGTCCAGCAGCACGGCGTCGGGAATGTAGCGCGCGGCCAGCTCGAAGCCTTCGTCGGCGCCCTGGGCCACCAGGCAGCTGTAACCCAGTTCGTGGGCCAGGTCGAAGAGGATCCGGGCGAAGTTCGGCTCATCCTCGATCACCAGGATGCAGCGGTTGTCGAACGGCGCCCGGTCGCGGTCATCGGCGAAGGCAAGCGCCGGCAGTTTCGGTGCCGTGGCGGTGGAAACCTTGGGCGCTGGCGGCAGTGTGTCGACCGCAGGCCGCAGGCTGAGCGCCTCGACCTCCTCGCTTTCAACCTCGTAGCGCTCCGGCACGATCAGGCTGAACACGCTGCCTTGGCCCGGGCTGCTGTCGACGCTGATCTGCCCACCCAGCAAATGCGCCAGGTCGCGGGAAATCGACAGGCCCAGCCCAGTGCCGCCATAGCGGCGGTTGCTGCTGCCGTCGACCTGGTGGAAAGCGCCGAAGATCGCCTGTTGCTGGTCGGCGGCGATCCCGATGCCAGAGTCGCGGACGGCGAACACGATGCCGGTGCCGGCCTGGTAGCTGATGGTCATGTCGACCTGGCCGTGGTCGGTGAACTTGATGGCGTTGGACAACAAGTTCTTGAGAATCTGCTCCAGCCGTTGCCGGTCGGTGAACAGTGTCACCGGCACTTGGGGTTCGAGCTTGACCTCGAAGACCAGCCCCTTTTGCTCGGCCAATGGCAGGAACATGCCGCGCAGGCCTTCGACCAGGCGCACCAGCTGGGTGGTTTCTGGTCGCACTTCAAGCTTGCCGGCCTCGACCTTGGCGATGTCGAGAATATCGTTGATCAGGTTGAGCAGGTCGTTGCCGGCCGAATAGATGGATTCGGCGAACTTGATCTGCTCCCCGCTGAGGTTGCCCTCGCCGTTTTCCGCCAGCAGCTTGGCCAGGATCAGCGAGCTGTTGAGCGGCGTGCGCAGCTCGTGGGACATGTTGGCAAGGAATTCGGACTTGTACTTGCTTGAACGCTGCAGGTCGTCAGCACGGGCCTGCAGCTCTTGCTGGGCCTGGCTGAGCTCGTCGTTCTTGCGGTCCAGGGCATCGGTGCGTTCGGACAACTGCTCGTTGGTCTGCTCCAGTTCGGCCTGCTGGGTCTCCAGGTGGGCCTGGGACTCCTTGAGCACGCGGGACTGTTCTTCGAGCTCTTCGTTGGCGGTTTTCAGTTCTTCTTGCTGCACTTGCAGCTCTTCGTTCAACTGCTGGGTCTCGGCCAGCACTTCCTGCAGACGCTGGCGATAACGCGCACTTTCGATGGACATGCCAAGGTTGCCGCCAACCCGCTCCATCAGCTCTTCATCGCGCGCCTGCAACGGGCGCAGGAACCCCAGTTCGATCACGCCGTTGATCTGCCCATCATCGGTGGCTGGCATCAGCAGTGCGCTGCGCGGCAGGCCATTGCCAAGGCCGGAACTCAGGCGGTAATAGTCGTCGGGCAGGTCCTCCAGGCGCAACAGCCGGCCTTCACGCACGGCCTGGGCCAACAAGCCATCGTGGTCGCCCTTGATCTGCTCGCGGGCCTGCTCTTCGGCACTCAGGCCATAGCTGGCCACACGCACCAGGCTGCCGTGCTCGTCGCGTACATATACCGCGCCGACCACGCTGCCCAGGGCCGTCGCGAAGAAGCGCAGGATGTTGTCGCCGAGCATCGGCAGGGTCAGTTGCCCCAGCACCTGCTGGGCCAGCTGGGTCTGGCCGTTGCGCAGCCAGGCCTGGTGTTCCAGACGCTCGGCGGCGCGCCGCTGGGCCTCGAGGTTTTCCGCGTAGCTGCTCGACAGCGCCATGAGGTCGCGGCGCCCGAGGTAGGCCAGCAAGGCACTGAGGCCGACGATGAGCAGCACGAAGGCCGAGATCGCGGTCACGGTGACCGAGCTGACTTTCTCGTTACGGGCCATGCGCAGTTGCTGCTCGGTGCTGATCAGGCCGTCGAATTCCTTGCGGATTTCGTCGGTGATGCGCTTGCCCCGCCCGTTGCCGATCGATGCCTTGTAGTCGCCCTGGTCGCGGCGCAGGGTAATCATCTGGGTGCCGAAGTCGTTCCAGGCCTGCTGCAAGGCCATCAACCGGTCGATACGGTCAACCTGCTGCGGGTTGTCCTCGACCATGCTGCGCAAGCTTTGCAGGCTGCCGAGAATTTTAGGCTTGGCCACCTCGTAGGGGTCGAGAAAGCGTTCGTCGCCGGTGATCAGGAAGCCGCGCATGCCGGTTTCCATGTCGATCGACAGTTTGACCGTCTCGTTGGCATTGCCGATCACCCGATCGGTATGCTCGACCCATTGCATGGCCGAGAGCAGGTAGTTGATCACCGCGACAAACGCCACGGCCCCCAGAAGCCCCACCCCAAGGGGCAGGCCGACGTTGCGGCTCAACAGCTTGCGGAAGCTTTGCTGGTCTATCGAGGCTGCTTGAATCATGTGATGACGCCCGAGCGAAAAAGTCCATTAAGAAGTGTGGCGAAAAGACCGTTATTATTGCCTGCCACTGTGCTCACTGATAACAGCGAGTCTAACCAGCTTTGCCGAGCCTGGCAGGGCATTTAGCCAGTATTTGAAGGCTGGGTTTGCCAATCGTTCCATCTGATTGCAAGGATCGGTATCCTCGGGAACTTCTGCCGGCGTGCAGCGTACAGATTAAAGACATTCATTTGCACAGGAACCCAACCATGCACCTTCTGGTAGTCGAAGACGACGACATCGTACGCATGCTGATGGTCGAAGTGCTCGGCGACTTGGGCTACGAAGTCATCGAAGCGCAAGACGCCACAACCGCCTTGCAGGTGCTCGAAGATGCTTCGCAGGCCTTGGCGCTGATGATGACGGACGTGGGCCTGCCGGACATGCGCGGCGAAGAGCTGGCGCACCATGCACGCGCACTGCGCCCGTTGCTGCCGGTACTGTTTGCCAGTGGCTACGCCGAGAACGTCAACGTACCAGAGGGCATGCACATGATCAGCAAGCCGTTCGGCATTGACCAGTTGCGCGACAAGGTCATGCAGATACTGAGCACCCCCTGAACCCTGCGCGCGCTCTTCGCGGGCCACCCGCGAAGAGGCCCATTCCCCCGCAATCGATTACAGCGTTCGGCGCAACAGGTAGGTGTCCATGATCCACCCCTTGCGCAACCTCTCCTGCGCCCGCACCTGCAAAATCCTCGCCTTCACCGCCCGCAACGGCCCGGCAATCAGCACCTCGTCCGCGGTCCCCAGGTAGGCTCCCCAGTAAATCATCAGTTCAGGGTCATCGAGCGCGGCAAACGCGCCCTGCCCGTCGAGCATCACCACCACATTGTCGATGCGCGCCTGCTCGGCCAGGCGGCGCCCTGGCAGCACGGTCAGCGGTTCACCGATTCGGTTGAGCGGCACCTGATGCCGAGCGGCCAGGGCCTGGACGCTACTGATGCCGGGGATCACCTGCAGGCGCACTGCCAACCCGCCTTCGCGGACAAGGTCGAGAATGCGCAGGGTGCTGTCGTACAGGCCAGGTTCACCCCATAACAGAAAGGCACCGGTTTCGCCGACAGCCACCTCGTCTTCGATCAAGCGGGCATACAGCGCGGCGCGCTGGCGGTGCCAGTCCTGCACCGCGCCCACATAATCCGCCGCCTGGCCGTCGCGCGAAGGGTCGGCCACCTGCACCAGCCGGTAGCCACCCTCCGGTCGATAGCGCTCGAGAATCACCTTGCGCAAGCGCACCAGTTCGTCCTTTTGCGTGCCCTTGTCGAGCACGAAGAACACGCTGGCGCGACGTAGCGCCTCGACGGCTTCATAGGTGATCTGACGCGGATCACCCGGGCCGATGCCAATCAACAACAGGTCTTTCATTGCCCTGCCCTTTGCCACTACCCGTGGCCATTCTCGGCCAGCCATGGGTCTTTGGCAAAGCCACCGGTTAGAAGATGGAGAAGTTGTAACTGACGATGACGCGAGTCTCGTCCATGTCACGTGCCCACTTCTCATAGTTGCTGCGGTAAGTGGAGTTGCGCAGACGCACGCTGACATCCTTGAATGTGCCACTTTGCACCTGGTACTTGAACTCGGTGTCGCGTTCCCATTCCTTGCCTTCGCCCGTGCTGCCCGGGACCTTGATATGGTCGCCATTGATGTAACGGGTGAGGAACGTCAGGCCAGGAACGCCCAGCGCTTTGAAGTCATAGTCATAACGCAGTTGCCAGGAACGTTCCTGGGCGGCGGCGAAGTCGTTGACCTGGGCGTAGTTGACCAGATAAGGGTTGCTGCCATCCAGATACGGCATGGCGCTGTCACCGTACATGCGCTGCCAGCCGGCACTGACCTTGTGGCCCCCCAGGCTGTAGCCGAGCATGCCGCTGAAGGCACGGTGGTCGATGGCGCCTGCGCGGGCATTGCCGATGTCGTCGCTCTTGATCAGGCGCAGGTCGGCCGACAGGCTGCCCACCGCCAGCGGCTGGCTCGCCACCAGGCCGAGAAAGTGCTGGCGATAGATGTTCTCCAGTTTGGCCACCTGGTACTGGGCACTGACACGGTCGCTGAAACGGTAGTCGAGGCCCGCCAGGTCGAAGTGGTCGGCTTCGATATCGCAGGCATAGCGCTTGTTCTTGCAGTGCACGCGAATGTCCTGGCGGTCGGTGGAGTCCCGTGCGGTGTACTTGTTCAGGCGCGCCAGGGTGAACTTCAGGTCGTGTATTTCTTCCGAGGTCAACAACGCCCCATGGAACAGGGTGGGCAGCAGGCGGCCATCGTTGTATTTGATCAGCGGCATGTCCGGCATCATCGAGCCGTACTTGAAGACTGTGTTGGACACTTTGACCTTGGCCGCCAAGCCCATCTTCGCGTATTGATCCGCCGAATGCCGCGGGTCGTGGCCAGAGGACGGCAGCAGGCCGCTGTTACTGTCCGCCGGGCTGGAATCGAGCTTTACCCCGAACAGGCCGATAGCATCAACGCCAACGCCTACCGGCCCCTGGGTAAAACCGGACTGCACATTGAGGATAAAGCCTTGGGCCCACTCTTCGCGCTTGGAGGCGCCCTGGCTGGAACTGCTGTGGCCATCACGGAAGTCGCGGTTGAAGTAGACATTCCGCGCTTCGACCTTGGCGCTGCTGTCTTCAAGAAAACCGGCGGCCTGGGCATTGACGCCGGCACACAAAAGGAACAAGCCGGCAACACGGCGCCCAGGGGCGTGAGGGAGGGGGGCAAACATGCGTGGAAACATCCAGAAAGAAAGGCAAAAAACAACCTGCAGCAAACACCTGCTGCGGTACTGCGACACGCCCGAACAGTCGCCGGGCATCATCTGAAATGATCGCGCAAAGGCTCTGGCTCAGGCCATTGGACCTTGGTCTAGAACCGTTCGCGATGGCCCTCGAACCCCTCACGAAATAGCGCCCGGAAAACCTTTAAAGTTCCGTGCTTACTTATAAAAAGTTTGCAGTTTACCCAGTAGCGATGAATGACTACACTCGATGTCAGCGAACAGCGGAACCCACCCCGTGGCCGGCGTTTTGTACTACTTCAATGTTCGTCACGCCCTGCCACGAAAGACGTACAGGAGTGATTACAGTGTCCAGACTTGCAGAGTTTCGTGCTGCCGAAAAAGCGCTTCAGGAACAAATGGCTCAACTGGAAGCGCTGAAAAAGGATGCCGGCCTCAAACGCGAAATCGAATTCGAGCAGAAACTAGTCGGCCTGATGAAAAGCTATGACAAGGGTCTGCGCGATATCATCGCCATCCTCGACCCCAAGGCGGCAACCCGGGCCACCAGTACTGCCCCCAAACAACAGCGCCGCCCGCGCGTGGTCAAGGTGTACGAGAACCCCCACACCGGCGAGCTGATTGAAACCAAAGGGGGTAACCATCGCGGGCTGAAGGCCTGGAAAGAAGAGTACGGCGCCGCCACGGTAGAAAGTTGGGTACGCTGATGAAACGTCCACATGCACTTCACACTTTTTTCACACGGGCTGGCTCACTATCGAGACAGCTAAAGGACTAGCGACCCCACGCGCCCGCACATGCGGGCCTCTCTTCCAGCGCCCTGCCTCGTGCAGGGCGCTTTCATTTGCGCAATCGCTTCACTGCCGTATCATGGCCAGCCTGTCTGTTTTGCCGGTGCCTCGCGCCCGGCCCCGTCTCAGGAGTTCCCATGAGCCTGCACGATCTGCAAACCCTGCCTGGCGTCACCGCGCAGCCGGATACCGCCACCGCCAAATTCGTCTTCAACCACACCATGCTGCGGGTCAAGGACATCGAGAAGTCGCTGGACTTCTACACCCGCGTCCTGGGCTTCCGCCTGGTGGACAAACGCGACTTCCCCGAAGCCGCCTTCAGCCTGTACTTCCTGGCCCTGGTCGACCCGGCGCAGATCCCTGCCGATGACGCCGCGCGCCACCAGTGGATGAAGTCGATCCCAGGTGTTCTGGAGCTGACCCACAACCACGGCACCGAGCACGACGCCGACTTTGCCTACCACAACGGCAACACCGACCCACGCGGTTTCGGCCACATCTGCATTTCGGTGCCGGACGTGCGCGAAGCCTGCGCGCGCTTCGAAGCACTCGAGGTCCCCTTCCAGAAACGCCTGACGGATGGGCGCATGAACCACCTGGCCTTCGTCAAGGACCCGGATGGTTACTGGGTCGAAGTGATTCAGCCGACCGAACTCAAGGGCTGAGCCTCAAGGCTATTCGCTCGTCGGGCCGGGAACTCCCGGCCCCTTGCTGTGGTATATGAAAGTAACGGTTTCATAAGCACAGCGAGGTAAGGACGATGCAATCTCTTCACTGTGAACACCGCAAGTACACCATCACCGCCAGCGTGATGCCCCACCCCGACTCCCCCCTGCCCTACGCCGCCGGGTGCCTGATCACCGACCCTGAAGGGCATACCAGCAAGCGCATCCCCATGCCGATGAAGTTCTTCTCAGACCTTGAGAACGCCCAGCATGTATCACTGGCGCATGGGCGTGCCTTGGTGGATCAGCAGTTGGACAAGGGCCACAAGGCGTTCTGATTGCCAACCGGTGCTGGCCCCTTCGCGGCTACCCGCGAAGAGGCCGGTAAAGAAGAACCTGGTCAAGACGACCTAGGTATCCCTGGCATACACCACAGCAGCTTCAACCTGCTCACGTGTCGGCCGCACACCGGTATACAGCACGAACTGCTCCAGTGCCTGCAATGCAATCACCTCCAGACCTGTGATCACCGGCTTGCCGAACGCCTGCGCCCGCTTGATCAGGGGCGTCTGCACCGGCATTGCCACCACATCGAATACCCGCTCTGCCGCTGCAATGGCGTTCTCGGAAAACGCCAGCACGTCGGCCTCCGGCCCACCGGCCATGCCAATGGGTGTCACGTTAACCAGCATCGGCGGGCACAGGTCACCGAGTTCGGCAACCCACCGATAACCACAGACATCCGCCAGTTGCCGCCCAGCCTGCTCGTTGCGCGCCACGATCACGCCCTCGTTGAAGCCCGCATCACGCAGGGCGCTGGCCACCGCCTTGGCCATGCCGCCGCTGCCGCGCAGGGCAAAGGCGGTGGCCGGGTCGACCTTATGCTGCTCCAGCAACTGACGCACCGCCAGGTAATCGGTGTTGTACGCCTTCAGATGGCCGCCGGTATTGACCAGCGTGTTGACCGACTCGATGGCAGCGGCGGACGGGTCAACCTCGTCGACCAGGGCCATGCAGGCCTCCTTGTAGGGCATCGACACCCCGCACCCGCGAATCCCTAGAGCACGAATGCCCGCCACAGCCGCCGGCAGGTCGTCGGTGCTCATGGCCTTGTAGTAGAAGTCCAGGCCCAACTGCTGATACAGGTGGTTATGGAAACGCACGCCGAAGGTACCGGGCCGGCCGGCCAGGGAGATGCACAGCTGCGTGTCTCTGCTGGGAGTTGTCGACATAACCTGCTCCTTTTTCAGAACTGAATCGTTTGTTCAGCGTATCAGACGCAGCCGCTTGTCGTCCCTTACACAACTGCTTATGGCGGGCGTGAGGCCCGCCACGCTGGTGATCGTTGATAAAACTAATGACCACTATCGAGCAAGTTGATTTCAAACCACCGAGGCTGCTGCGTAAGGTAGGGCCATGTTCCACAGGAGGTCCCCATGGCCACTATCCAGATCATGTCCGTTGTTGGCAGCGCCGTCCCCCCTTCACTGCGTCAGCAGGGCCAACTGGCGTGCTGGTACCTGGTGCGCAACGGCGAGCCCGTGAGCGGCCCCCTGCTGACCCGCGCCTCGGCCCAAGCCCTGGCTGAGCAGTTGCAGCCAGGTACCCTGGTCGCTTGACCTGAACGTGTTGTGCGTTGCTCCCTCTCCCTTTTGCGGCCCGCCTTTTGGCGGGCCTTTTTTTCTTCACGGAATGTTGGGGAAGTGGGTCTGCTATGTGCTTGTCGGGAGATAGGGTGATGGCGGCTAGCTGCCTGTCTTGGATTTGGAGGTGGGGCGGACATCGAGCGCCGCCCGCGCGGCGCATCGCGAGCGAAGCTCGCTCCTACATCTGTTTCGGGCCAGTTATTCCTGAGGCATTGGCGCGCGGCCCCTTGGCGTCCGCCTTAATATTGTGTCGGACAAACAAGGCGGTCGCGCGCGCTGGCACAGGCGTGACTGGCCCGAAACAGATGTAGGAGCGAGCTTCGCTCGCGATGCGCCGCGCGGGCGGCGCTCGATGTCCGCCCCACCCTCAAATCCAAGACAGGCACCTAGCCGACATCACCGTGTGCGGTAACCGAACGATTGTTGCCGACGCCTTGCATGTGCCAGCGCATACGTGCAAGGGTAAAAAAGGAACGTCAGCCACCAAAAAGGAAGATAAGCACCTTATGCTTGGAATCACACGTATCCATCGCTACGTGCGCCCATTGCCTGCAAGCCAAGCTGCAGCCAGTGGGCGTGACGTCAACGGCAAACCAGGCGCCCGCCTGGCCGCAAAGCTTACCGCCCTCCTCTGCACACCCCGCGCCGTCCCGCCCTACCTCTGGGTCGACCCCGAGCGCGCCCCTGTTGATCGCCTGCCCCCTACCTGACCGCCCACGCGCTGTCATCGCACCGCACTCGCCATTCAGTGACTGAAGGCGGGATGTTTCACGCAAGAAAAGGGGCAACACCCAATGATCATGTTTCAGGGCAAGAAAATTCACAGTGCGATCTTCGATATGGATGGCACGATGTTCGACACCGAGCGCCTGCGTTTCAGGACGCTGAAACAGGCTTCGCTGGAAATCTTCGGCAAAGCCTTGAGCGAGCAGACACTGATCGGGTCGCTGGGCCTGAGCGCGAAAAGGGCCGAGGCCCTCGCCAAGGCCCACAACGGCAATGACTTCCCTTATGCGCAGATCCGCAAGCGCGCCGACGAGCTCGAACTGGAGCACGTGCGCAACCATGGCGTGCCGATCAAGGCCGGCCTGCTCGAGGTGCTGGAGCGCCTTCGCAAGTCCGGCCTGACCCTGGCGGTCGCCACTTCCAGCCGCCGTGCCATCGCCGAGGAGTACCTGATCAATGCCAACGTGCTCAAGTACTTCGACATCACCGTCTGCGGCGACGAAGTCAGCCAAGGCAAACCCCACCCGGAAATCTTCCTGCGCGCCGCCCGCGCGCTCAATTGCCAACCCGGCCAGTGCTTCATGGTCGAGGACTCGGAAAACGGCTTGCTCTCGGCGATCCGCGCCGAGGGCCAGGCAATCCTGATCGAAGACATCAAGCCGCCCGCGCCCGAGGTCAAGGCCGGCGCGCTCAAAGCCTACCCTGGCATGCACGCCTTCCTCGCCGACTTGAGCGAGTGCGTGCCCGACCTGGGCATGCCGGCGCTCGACGATTCGTTCCCTGCTTCACTGAACCAGTTCCGTGTCGGCATCCACGGCTTCGGCGCTATCGGTGGGGGCTACCTGACCCAGGTGTTGTCCCATTGGGACGGCTACACGCGCCCCTGTGAAATCATTGCCGCGACCCGTTCACGCATGCTCCGGGAATCAGTCGCTGCGTTCGGCCGCTACAGCGTGCGCTACGGCGCCAGCGCGTTCGACCAGACCATCGACAATGTGCGCATGATCGACATGGACGACGAGGAGGCGGTGATCGAGATGTACAACGCCGCCGAAGTGGTCGGCATGAGTCTGCCCGAACAGGCAATCCATCATCAGGCCAGGGTCATTGCCAAGGGCTTGCTGCGACGCTTCGAACGCAGGGGGCGCGAGCTGACCCTGCTGATCGTGTTGAACAAGATCGGCGGTGCGGCGTTCGTCCGGCGCCAGGTGCAAGCGCAATTGGCATTGCTGTGCACGCCACAGGTGTGCAAGCAGGTGCTGGAAAAGACCCACTTCGCCGAAACGGTAGTCAGCCGCATCGTTTCCAAGATCAGCAATGACGCGCTGGTTCGGCAGTTGCGCATCAAGTCGCAGATCTTCAAGAACAGCCTGGAGGACGAGCCCACGGTCACCCGCAAACCCGCCACGCCGGCCCCTGAGTACGAACGGCTGATCGGGCACTTCAGGCCTTTTGCGCAGTCCAGCAGCGCCATGAGCCAGTTGCACCTGATCCTGTTCAACAGCGAGCCCGACATGCCGCTGTACGTGGAGCGTGGCAGTGATTTGCTGGAGCGGCTGCGCCAGGTGAAAACGGTCGCGGACATTACCCAGATCCAGATCATCAAGAACCGTTTGTGGAATGGGCCGCATGCCATCATCGCCTGGTATGCCAGCCTGCTGGGGCATACCTGGGTTGGCCAGGGGATGGGGGACGCCCGTGTCAGTGCGCTGGCAGAGCGTCTCATTCACCAGGAAGTGGCGCCGGCATTGATGGCCGAATACCCGCAGATGTCAGAGGTTGTCAGCAGCTTTGCCAATGCGTTTCTCGCACGGTGCAAAACGTCGTTCAAGGACCCTTGCGTGCGGGTCGGGCGCGACCCGATGCGTAAATTGCAGCGTAACGAGCGCATCCTCAGCAGCATCGACCTGGCGCGCAAGCATGGCATTCAGACGCCTGCGCTGGCGTTTGGGGCGGCGTTGGCCATTCACTATGCGCTGCACGGCAACGCCAGCAAGGACCGGGAAGCCCAGTTGATGAAGGCGCTGTACAAGGCCAGTGACGAACGTGTCGAAGCGGTGTTGACCCATGACGGGGACTATCACGGCAAGCCTTACCTGGGTCTGGACCCGGTCAGTGATGCGGACCTGATCGAAAGCATTTCGGCCAACTTCCGGCTGTTGCAGCAACGGGACAGGGCTGACTGGACACTGCCCTCTGCGTTGACGCGCGGATCATCTCCATCCCACCTCTGCGAAGTGTCGGAATACGACCGGTGATGGGTCCGAGTTGGCCACGCTTGAAACGAAGGTAATGGGTACAGGATGGGTACAGGATTAAATTTCGTTCACGTTGCGCCCTTTAGTCATAAGGCATTCGACAGCAATTCAGCCATACTCCAGAATGCAGCGGTTTTTGGGGGAAAACCCTTGCACAGCCAACGACATACCAACCTTTAGTGAGCCTCAACGTGAAAACATCCCTGTCTATCCTCAGCCTGCTGCTGTTGCTCACAGGTACCGCGACCCTCCCGTCGACTGCTGCTGCACAACCCCCGGCCCAGGTGCAACGCGACCCGGCCAAATTGCACCTGGCCTCTGGCAGCGCGCTGCTGATCGACCTGAATACCAATCAGGAACTGTATTCGAGCCATGCCGATCGTGTGGTCCCTATCGCTTCGGTCACCAAACTGATGACGGCGATGGTGGTGCTGGACGCCAAGCTGCCGATGAATGAAATGCTCACCATGACCATCGCCAACAACCCGGAGATGAAGGGCGTGTATTCGCGCGTGCGCCTGGGCAGCCAACTGGACCGTCATGAAACGTTGCTGATCACGTTGATGTCTTCGGAGAACCGCGCCGCCAACACCCTGGCCAACCATTACCCGGGCGGTTACCCGGCGTTCATCAAGGCCATGAACGCCAAGGCGCGTAGCCTGGGCATGGCGCACACCCGCTATGTCGAGCCGACTGGCCTGTCGACGCTGAACGTGTCCACTGCCCGCGACCTCTCCAAGCTGCTGATGGCGTCGCGCAAGTATCCGATGCTGAGCGAGCTGTCGACCACCCGCGAGAAGACCGTGGCGTTCCGCAAGCCTAATTACACCCTGGGCTTCCGTAACACCGACCACCTGGTGAACAAGAGCAACTGGGACATCAAGCTGACCAAGACCGGCTTCACCAATGAAGCTGGCCATTGCCTGGTGCTGCTGACCCGAATGGACAACCGCCCGGTGGCCATGGTCATCCTCGATGCGTTCGGCAAATACACCCACTTCGCCGATGCCAGCCGCATGCGTCAGTGGCTGGAAACCGGGGCAGCCAAGCCAGCACCGGCAGTGGCCATGCAGTACAAGGCCGATCGGCAGGTCAAGGGCCGCCTGGCGTCCGAGTAACAGCCATAACCCAAGGCTGCACGGCCTGCTAGGCCGTGCCGCTAACCATGCCGCCCGCGCTGCTGCCACCCTCTTGCTGTAGCAGCTCCAGCAACTGCGCCGTGGCAGCCATGATCTGCCCGTTGAGGGTGGCGATGCTTGCCTGCTTGGCGCCCACAGCAGCCGCCTTGGCAGCCTCGTCCATCTTGCTGTTCTGCAGCGCGGCCAGCTGCTTCTGTTCCTCGACCAGTTGCTTTTGCAGGTCCTTGATCAGCTGACGCAACTCCTTCACGGTGTCCGAGTCGCCGTTGTCAGCCTCCGTGGATTGCGCCTGCCCAGCCCCGGCAATCTTCATGCTGTCGCTACTGATGCTCAAGGGCCCCAGTGCCTCACCGGCCTCTTGTGCCTGCGCGCGTTCGGTGGCTGCATTGGCGCTCAGCGTCTGCGCCGAGACGCCGTTGATCATAAGGTTGCTTGCCGATATCCCGCTCATGTCGATTCCCTGCCTGAAAGATAGGTCCTTACCGTAACCCCCTATCGGCCGCCCCATGCAGTTCTTTAGCCCGCTTAAATTCCCCCCTGCCTGGCTCGTTCCAAGAAATGTACTTGCGCAGGAGCCGGAGCCCCGGCGGGCGTCCACATTCGACCATTCAGGGAATCGCAGCCATGAGCCAGTCCTCACACCAGGAAACAATCAAAGATCTGATCGGCGTGGGCTTCGGCCCTTCCAACCTGGCCTTGGCCATCGCCCTGGAAGAACTCGCTCAGACCCAGGGCCACGCCCTGGACGCGCTGTTCATCGACAAGCAGAAAGACTACCGCTGGCACGGCGAAACCCTGGCCACCCAGAGCGAGCTGCAGATTTCGTTCCTCAAGGACCTGGTCTCCCTGCGCAACCCGACCAGCCCCTACAGCTTCGTCAACTACCTGCACCAGAAGCAGCGCCTGGCTGACTTCATCAACCTCGGCACCTTCTACCCCTGCCGCCTGGAGTACAACGACTACCTGCGCTGGGCCGCCGAACACTTTGCCACCCAGGCAGTGTATGGCGAGGAAGTGGTGCGCATCGAACCCGAGGTGAATGCCGGCCGGGTCGAGCACCTGCGCCTGGTATCGCGTGATCAACAGGGCCGCGAATACAGCCGCCGCACCCGCTCGGTGGTGGTCGGCAGTGGCGGCACGCCGAAAATCCCGGAAAAATTCGGCGCGTTCAAGGACGACCCGCGCGTCTTCCACCACTCCCAATACCTGAGCAGCCTGAACAAGCTGCCGTGCACCGAAGGCAAGCCGATGCGCATCGCGGTGATCGGCTCTGGCCAGAGCGCCGCCGAGGCGTTCATCGACCTCAACGACAGCTACCCGTCGGTCAAGGTCGATATGATTTTGCGTGGCTCGGCCCTCAAGCCGGCCGACGACAGCCCGTTCGTCAACGAGATCTTCTCGCCGGGCTACACCGACCTGGTCTACAACGAGCCGGCCGATCAACGCAGCAAGCTGTTGGGCGAGTACCACAACACCAACTACTCGGTAGTCGACCTGAACCTGATCGAGCGCATCTACGGCATCCTCTATCGCCAGAAGGTCGCGCACCAGTTCCGCCACAACGTGCTGTGCCGACGCCAGGTAGAAGCGGTGGTGGCCACCCGTGAAGGCCTGGAACTGACCCTGCGCGACCTGGCCACCGGCCAGCAGCAGACCCACCGTTATGACGCGGTGATCCTGGCCACCGGCTACGAGCGCCGCTCGCACCGCGACCTGCTGGCGCCGCTGGCAGGCTACCTGGACGACTTCAGCGTAGACCGCAACTACCGGGTACTGGCCAGCCCAGACCTGCAGGCCTCGGTTTACCTGCAAGGCTTCTGCGAAAACAGCCATGGCCTGAGCGATACCTTGCTCTCGGTGCTGCCCTCCCGCGCCGCCGAAATCGGCCAGTCGCTGTACCAGGACCTGGCGCGCCTGAACGGCCGTACGCAACCGGCTGTCGCCTTGACCCGCGCCTGATTGCCCGCCTCTTCAAGCCGGCCTGACGCCTCGCGCGCAGGCCGGTTTGCGTTTTCTGAAACATTTGCTTTCATTTTAAACGGCAGGATTTCCATTCTCATTCGTCTTTATAGGTGCAGCCCTCTAGGTTGGGCATAAGCTCGACTACACATTTCAGAAGACGATCAGATGGCCAAATCACCGAAAAAATCCAAATCCAAGCTGTGGTTCCTGGTCCACAGCTGGCTCGCCCTACCGATCTGGTTCTTTGTGCTGATCGTCTGCTTTACCGGCATGCTCGCCGTGGTCAGCCAGGAGATCGTCTGGCTGGCCAACCCGGACGTGCGCGCCAGCAAGCCTGACGGCGATGCCGAGCGCTTGAGTTATCAGCAGGTGCTCGACGCTTTGCACAAGGCCGAGCCGGACATGGCCGTGGAGTCGCTCAGGCAGCCGGATGGCTCGCACTTCGCGCTGACCGCCGACGTGACCTTCCCTGACGGCACCAGTCCAACGCTCTACGTCAACCCGTACACCGGGGCCATCCAGGGCAAGAGCCCGGACTTCAACTTCGAAGGTTTCACCCGCGCCTTGCATGGCTGGTGGCTGGTGCCCTTCACCAGTGGTTTCAGTTGGGGTTGGTACCTCGTCTCGATCCTTGGCCTGCCGATGCTGGCCTCGCTGGTCACGGGCCTGGTGGTCTACAAGAAATTCTGGAAGGGCTTCTTCAAGCCAGTGCGCACCGGCCATGGTTCGCGGATCTTCTGGGGTGACCTGCACCGGCTGGCCGGGGTCTGGTCGATCTGGTTCATCGCGGTCATTTCCATTACCGGTACCTGGTTCCTGATCCAGGCGCTCCTGTTCGACAACAACATCAGCATCTCCAGCCGACCTATCGTGCCGGTCATCGCCCGTGAGGATGTGCCGCAAACAGCCGATGGTAGCCAGGCACCGCGCATTGATGTGGATGAAGCGGCGCGCATCGCCGGTTTGGCGATCCCGGGCCTGGAGATCAGTTCCGTCTCACTGCCTGCTACTGCCTACAGCCATGTCACCCTGGGTGGCCGCGGCTGGTACCCGCTGATGTTCCAGTCCGCCGCCGTCAACCCCTACACCCGCACCGTCGACAGCCAGTTCTTGATCAGCGACCGCTCTGCCCTGGAGTTTGTCACCGAGTCCATGCGCCCCCTGCACACCGGCGACTTTGGCGGCCTGCCGATCAAGCTGATCTGGTTCTTCTTCGGCCTGGTCCTCACCCTGATGGTATTCAGCGGCCTGTTGATCTGGACCAAACGCACCGCCCAGGCGACCGCCGCCGCCCTCAAGCGCAGCGAGCGTGCGCCACGCGTGGCAAGCCGTGAAACCACCGTGGAGATCCGCCCATGAGCCAGGCCCAGACCCTGCCCGCCAGCCCGCTCAAACAGTGGTGGCTGAAGTGGCGCTTCCACCTGAACATCCTGCTGATCCTCATCCCGCTGGGCTTCATGCCCAAGTACTTCGCCGACGCCAAGCTGTTTCGCGGCGACGCGGGGCTTGGGGTGAACGTGATCAGCGACATCCAGGTCGGCCCCTACAGCCTCGACCTGGCCGAAATGCGCGACGAGGCGCCACGCGCCGACGGCCCGGCGGGCCACTTCAAGTCGTTCAATGCCTCGCTGTGCAAGGCGTGCATCAATGACGTCAAGGCGGTCTACCTGCGCATTGGCAAACCGCGCAGCCTGCGCGCCGCCGGCACCATCTTCTTCGGCGCACCGTATCGCATGGGCACCAACCTGCCGATACCGCCACGCACTCAGCCTGATGCCCAAGTCTGGATCACCCTCGAAGGCTGGGACGGCAGCATGCACCAGGCTTCAGTGCCACTGGCCAAGGCTTCGCCCGCCACCGTGGCGTGGCTCGAAAAACAAGGAGGCAAGAAATGAAACACCTGATGCGCAAGCTCGCCCTGCCCTTGCTGGTGCTGGCCGCCGGCCCCGCCCTGGCACACAACCCGATGTGCGAATGCGAAGAGGTCGCCAGCGGCCAGGTCAAATGCACCGGCGGCTTCTCGGATGGCAGCGGCGCCCCTGGGGTGACACTGGATGTGATCGGCTACGACGAGCAGGTGCTGGTTGGCGGCAAGCTCGGCGACGACTCGACCCTCACCTTCAAGCGCCCCGACGGTGAGTTCTACGTGCTGTTCGATGCCGGCCCTGGGCATGTTGTGGAAGTCGACTACGCCGACATTGGCCAACCATGAGCACGCCTACCATGAGCCGTGCCCAGGTTGTACGCCCGGCTGGCGCTGGGCACGAAACCCTGTACGTGCTGCTGGTCAGCCTGCTGATCGTGATTCTTGCCGCTACCGTGGTGATGCTGCGCGGCGAACGCGAGGACGAGCAGGCCATCGCCAGCCACCAGATCGACGCTCGCCGCGACCTCACCGCCGCTGAACAGGGGCTTTACACCGACCTGCGCGTGGCCTTCGACGAGATCCAGCTGCTGCGTGAAGAAACCGCCGCCGTGCCCAGTGTGCAAGCCCTGGCCGACGAAGGCCTGCCACCCTTCGTGGTCGACGCAGGCAGCCAGAGCCGCGGTAGCCACCAGTGGTCATGGCTGGAAACCGGCGCCTACCTGGGCCGCAGCCAGGCCCCGCAGGTGGCGGGCAGCCTGCTGCTGATCCTGCCGGGCGACAGCAGCGGCCAGGCAGATGTCTGGCTACGCCGCGACAGCGCCGCCGTCACGCCGGATGACCTGGGCCACGCCGCCCTGATCGCCGCCGGCTGGCAACAGATAGTCAGCCACTACGACGCCGGGGTCACCCGCGAACACCGTCACTGAACCCAAGGACTTCCCCATGTTCCGCTCCGCCCTCGCCCTGCTTCTGGCCCTTGCCCTGCCGGCAATGGCCCTGGCCGATAACGGCAAGCCGTTGCGCATCGGCATTACCTTGCACCCGTATTACAGCTACGTGAGCAACATTGTCGGCGACAAGGCCGAAGTGGTGCCGCTGATTCCGGCGGGGTTCAACCCGCATGCCTACGAGCCACGGGCCGAAGACATCAAACGCATCGGTACGCTGGATGTGGTGGTACTCAACGGTGTCGGCCATGACGATTTCGCCGACCGCATGATCGCTGCCAGCGAAAAGCCCGGCATCGCCACCATTGAAGCCAACCAGAACGTGCCTTTGCTAGCCGCCACCGGTATCGCCGCCCGCGGTGCCGGCAAGGTGGTCAACCCGCACACGTTCCTGTCGATCAGCACCACCATCGCCCAGGTCAACAACATTGCCCGGGAGCTGGGCAAGCTCGACCCCGACAACGCCAAGCTCTACACGCAGAATGCCCGCGCCTATGCCAAGCGCCTGCGCGCCCTGCGTGCCGAAGCCCTGGCCAAGGTCACCGAAGCACCCAGCGCCACCTTCCGCGTGGCAACCATCCATGCAGCCTACGACTACCTGGTGCGTGACTTCGGCCTGGAGGTCACGGCGGTGGTCGAGCCGGCCCATGGCATCGAACCCAGCCCGGCCCAGCTGAAAAAGACCATCGACCAGCTCAAGGCGCTGGACGTCAAGGTGATCTTCTCGGAAATGGACTTCCCGTCCGCCTATGTCGAAACCATCCAGCGCGAGTCGGGCGTGCGCCTGTACCCGCTGACGCACATTTCCTACGGCGACTACACCAAGGAGAAGTACGAGGTAGAGATGAAGCGCAACCTCGACACCGTGGTCCGCGCCATCCAGGAGAACCGCGCATGACCGCCGCCGCCCACCTCGACGCGCCCAGTGGCCCGCGCATCGAATTCGCCGGCATCGACCTGACCCTCGGGCGTACCCGCATTCTTGAGCAGGTCAGCTTCAACGTGGCGGCTGGCAGCGTGCATGCGATCGTCGGCCCTAACGGCGGCGGCAAGAGTTCGCTGATCAAGACCCTGCTCGGGCAGATGCCCCACCAGGGCCAATTGACCTTGCACTGGCCCAGCGCCCTTGAGGTGATCGGCTATGTACCCCAGGCGTTGGAGTTCGACCGTGGCCTGCCGATGACCGTGGACGATTTCATGGCCGCCATGTGCCAGCGCCGGCCGGCCTTTCTGGGGCTGTCGCGCCGCGTGCAACCGGCCATCGATGCCGCCTTGGCGCGGGTCGGCATGCTCGACAAGCGTAAACGGCGCATGGGCGCGTTGTCTGGCGGTGAGCGTCAGCGGGTGCTGCTGGCCCAGGGCCTGATCCCCGAGCCGCAACTGCTGGTGCTGGATGAACCCATGTCGGCCCTCGATGAAGCGGGCATCCAGGTCTTCGAACAACTGCTGCACAGTTGGCGCCAGTCCGGCACCACCGTGCTGTGGATCGAGCACGACCTGCAAGCCGTGCTGCGCCTGGCCGACCGGGTCACCGGCCTGAGCCGCCAGGTACTGTTCGACGCTCCACCGGCACAGGCCCTGACCCCGGAGCGCCTGCTCAGCCTGTTCTCCGTTCACCCGCGCAGCGAGAGCCTTGCCTGATGAGTTTTGAAGCATTTCGCCAACTGGTCCAGGAATGGGCCAACGCCGGCTACCTGCCCGAGGCACTGGCCTACGGCTTCGTGGTCAATGCCCTGCTGGCCGGCCTGATGATCGGCCCGGTGCTGGGCGGCCTGGGCACCCTGGTGGTGGTCAAGCGCTTTGCCTTCTTCTCCGAGGCGGTCGGCCATGCCGCGCTCACCGGCGTGGCCATCGGCATCCTGTTGGGCGAGCCGTATACCGGCCCCTACGGCAGCCTGTTCGGCTACTGCCTGCTGTTCGGCATCCTGCTCAACTTCCTGCGCAACCGCACCGGGCTGTCGCCGGATACGCTGATCGGCGTGTTCCTGTCGGTGTCCCTGGCCCTGGGCGCTAGCCTGCTGCTGATGCTGGCGGGCAAGATCAACGTACATATCCTTGAGAACGTGCTGTTCGGCTCGGTACTGACCGTCAGTGCCCAGGACCTTATGGTGCTGGGTATCGTCGCCGTGCTGGTACTGGCCCTGGCCTTGCCCCTGTACAACCGCATCATGCTGGCCAGTTTCAACCCGCAACTGGCGGCGGTGCGCGGGGTAGCGGTAAAGACCCTGGACTACCTGTTCGTGGTACTGGTAACGCTGGTCACCGTGGCTTCGGTGAAGGTGATCGGGGCGATTCTGGTCGGCGCGCTGCTGGTGATACCGGCGGCGGCCGCACGCTTGGTCAGCCAGTCACTGAAGGGCTTTTTCTTCATTGCGGTGCTGATCGCCACGCTGAGCACCCTGTTCGGCATTCTGCTGCCCATCGTCTACGACCTGCCGGTGCCTTCGGGCGCCGCGATCATCCTGGTGGCCGGTATCTGCTTCGCCTTGGCCGCGCTGGCCCGCGCCCTCGTTCCACGCCTGCAAGGAAACCCGGCATGAACCTGAAACAGCTGACCTTGGCACTGGCCCTGGCGGGCCTGCCCTCGCTCTCTTTCGCCACGCAAGTGCTGACCACCCTGCCCGTCACCCACAGCCTGGCCACGGCGCTGCTCGACGGCACCTCGGTGCAACTCAAGCGCGCCGCACCCGCCAACCTGCCGGCCAGCCGCCAGCCGTCCTACTTCAGTGGCCGCGGCGGCGCCACCCTGGAGAAGGCTGCGCAACAGGCAGACGCCGTCATTGGCGTGCGCTCGATCTGGCGTGACGACCCGCTGTACCCGATGGCCCGGCGCAGCAACATCCGCATCGTCGAAATCGATGCGGCGCGGCCGGTGGACGGTGCCCTGCCGGGGATTGCAGTGACCGGTGACGATGCCTACGGCGCGTACCCCTGGCTCAACCCGACCAACCTCGGGCGCATGGCCGATGTGGTGGCCAATGACCTGGAGCGCTTGTCGCCGGCTGACAAGGCGAAGATCCAGGGCAACCTGGCAGGCCTCAAGCGTCAGTTGCTGGAGTTGACGGCCAACAGCCAGACCCAGCTGGCCGAGGTCGACAACCTTACGGTGGTGAGCCTGTCCGAGCGCCTGGGGTACCTGGCCAGCGGGTTGAACCTGGATGTGGTGGAGCAGGCGCTACCGGCCGAGGGCAAGTGGGATGAAACGGCGCTCAAGGCGCTGGGGGACAACCTGAAGCATCAGGATGTAGCGCTGGTGCTCGACCACCGCCAGCCGGATGCCGCGGTGGCCGAGGTGATCAAGGCCTCTGGGGCGACGCTGTTGGTGGTGGAGAGTGATGCCGATGATGCTGTGGCAGGGTTGAAGGCCAGTGTCGAGCAGGTGGTTGGAGCATTGACCGAAAGCTGACGCCTGGTGGTAGAAGCGCCCTTGCCGGGCGCTCCTACCCAAGGTTTTAGTGCTAGCGCTTCATGCACCGCTGATAACGCTCATCCACCCTGCCGGCGAACCACGCGGTGGTCAGTTTGCGGGTAATTTTCGGGCTCTTCAGCTGAATCCCAGGCAGTACCGCACGCGGCAGCGGCTTGCCCGCCGCAGCATCCGCCAAGGCGAATACCCCGCTGTACAGCTTGCTGTCTTCAAAGGCCAGGCTGTCGCCCAATTCCAGCTGGCTGCGAATCTGCGGGTTGCGCAACCCCAGCTTCACCCCCAACTTGCGCGCGGCCTGCTCGGTGCTCCCTGGCATGATCGCGCCTGGGGCAATCAAGTCCCCATCCAAGGCCAGGTTGGCACCCGCCACCTTGCTCAGCGCAGCCTGGAACGCCGCATTGCGGCTGGCGTACCAGCCTGCGTTGAAATCTGCGAAACGGTACAGCTGGCGGTCGTAATGCGCCGGGTAGCCGAGCAGGTGGGCAATACCGAAATACATGCCCCCCCGCCGGCTGAACACTTCCTGGCGTACCGTGCCGTCATAGGTGTAGGGGTAGTCCCTGGCATGCTGTTCGGCAAAATCGATGCTCACCTGCATCGGCCCACCGGTGTGCACCGGGTTGAGCCCGCCAAGCAAGGTCTTGCCCAATGGCAGGCGGTCGATGACCTCGTCGAACAGTGCACTCAGCTGCTTCTCGCTGCGTACCGCGAGCAGCCGCTGCTGGTAGGTCTGGCCGTTGCCGGACGGCGTTTTCAGCGCACCGTCGACCAGCAAGCGCGGGATGTGCAGGCGCGCGGCGCGGCGGTCGATCTCGTCACGGGCGATACGCCCCAGGTTGGGCACCTGCGGGTCGGCATTGAAGGTCGACTCTTGCTCGGTCACCGCCAGTACCGCGCACAAGTTGCGCTTGTTGGGGGCAATGCGCTGGGCTTCGAAGGCCTGCTGAATGTCGTTGGCCCAGCCCTCACGGTCCTTGGCCTGAGCGGGTAAAAGCCGCAGCAACTGCGCACGCACCTTGGCCGGGTCTGCTTCTGGTTCTTCTTCACGGCGCCCGGCACAGCCTTGCAGCAGCGCCAGGGCCATCAGCCCCGCCGCCAGTAACCGCGCGTTCAGGGCTGCTCACCGACCAGGTAGGTCTTGCTGATATGGCGGAACAGCGGATGGCTGGCACTGCCCATCAGCTCGAACAGCACCATCTCGCGGGTCACGATGTGCGCCCCGGCTGCGCGCATGCGCGCCAGGCCTGCAGCCTTGCTGGCGGCCGTGCGGCTGTCACAGGCATCCTCGACCACGAACACCTGCTTGCCCAACGCCAACAAGCCGAGCACGGTCTGCAACACGCAGACGTGGGTTTCCATGCCGCAGACGATCACCTGCTCACGCGCCATCAGGCTGGCCGGCAGGCACTCGGCGGCCACACAGGAAAAATGGCTTTTTTCCACTACCTCGGCAGCGGGCGCCGCAGCAATCAGCTCTGCCAACGTATGGCCAAGCCCTTTGGGGTACTGCTCGGAAACCACGGTGGGCAGCTCCAGCTCGGCAGTCGCCGCCAACAACCAGCGCGCCCGCGCGTGGGTGCCTTCAGGGTCGCTCATGGCGCCGATGAGTTTTTCCTGGATGTCGACGACCAGCAGCGTGGCCTTGTGTGGATCGATCAGCATTGTCTGCCCCTTGCCTGGGAAAAGGCCTAGCCTCCCCCAGGCAAGCGGTGACGTCAATCAGGCAGAAAGGCGATGCGGCTCAAGCGACGCAGCCAGCACGCCGAGTACGCGGTCTTCGTGTTCGTGGATGAAGAAGTGGCTGCCCGGGAACACTTCCAACGAAAAGTCCCCCAAGGTTTCCTTGCGCCAGGCCAGCAGTTGCTCCTCGCTGGCTCGGTCATCCTCGCCACCCAGCACGTGCAGCGGGCACTGCAACGCAGGCCGCTGACGATAGGCATAACGGCCGCAGAGCAAGAAATCGGCACGCAGAATCGGCAAGGTCAGGCTCATCAGCTCGGCGTTGCCGAGTACTTCCTCTGGCGTACCGTTCAGCTCGCGCAACTCGCTGATCAGCTCATCGTCGCTTTTAGGGTCGCGCCAGTTCTTGCCGTCATAGTCTTCACGCCGGGTAGGGGCGGCGGTGCCGCAGGCAAACAAGGCCAACGGCGGCGCACAACCCAGCGCCTGCAGCTCGTGGGCGAGCTCGAAGGCCAGCAACGCTCCCAGGCTATGGCCAAGCAGTGCGTAGGGCGCGCTGGCCGCCAAACGCTGTTCGGCTGCCAATTGCCGGGCAAGCGCCTGCATGTCGGTTTGCAGCGCTTCCCCCATGCGCGCGCCGCGCCCAGGCAACTCCACCGGCCGCACCTGCAGCCAGGCTGGCAGCTTGCGCCGCCAGCGGCTGTAGACCATGGCGCTGGCCCCGGAGTACGGCAGGCACAGCAGGTTCAGCGTGGTCACTGCGCTGCGGCTTCGGCCATCTTCTGGCGCAGGCTCAGCGGGCGCATGTCGGTCCAGACTTCGTCGATGTAGGCCAGGCAGTCTTTTTTCAGGCCGCTCTTGCCCACTGCACGCCAGCCAGTGGGGATGGCCTTGTAGTCGGGCCAGATCGAGTATTGCTCTTCGTGGTTGACCACTACCTGGAACTGGATATCGTCGCGGTCGAAAACGGAAGTCATTGCCTGTCTCCTTGAGTGATAGATGCCGATACGCGTATGGCGTAGGGCGGCTCTTAGGTAGACGTAGGGCGATGCGGAAAAATTAGAGGGGATTTGGGGTGCATGACGGGGGCCTTACAGCGCCTGTGAGCCAATTCACCGATCCCGCTTCAAGCCCCCCGCAGCAGGTCATGGTCATCAAGCAACCGATAAGCCACCTGCGGATTACGCTCCAACCCCCGCCGAATCGCTGCCGGTATCAACTGCCGGGTCTTGCGGCACAACCCCGGTTGCTCATCCAGCTCGATCACGATCCCGCGCATGGTCCGCACTTCGTTGAACCCAGGCGCAATGCGCACACGAATACCCAGGTTCTCGTACATCCGTTGCTGCAGCCGCTGCAAGTCATCCAGGTCCTTGAGGTTTTCCAACCGCTCGATCAGGCGTTTTTCTTCCTGCCGGGTAAGCAGGAGGATGCGCTGCGCCGCCGGCGGGTGCTCGGCCAGGTGCTCGCGGCCGCAGTTACAGGCACCAGGGGGGCAAGGTTGGCGAAGGCTGGATGCTGTGCTCATGGGCCAAGCATAGCGCGTGCCGGCCTCTTCGCGGGTACACCCACCCTGACAGGGAGGGCGCAGCCTTAAAAACTTTCCTGCCAGGATAAAAAGTTTCACAAACCCCTAGACCGCGACCCACCTCTTCGCCTATAAATCGCCCAAAGGAAATTAATATTCCTACTAAGAAACAATATTCGCCGCCCCGCGAACCTCTTTGCCCTTGTGCCGACCTGCCCCACTCCACCACGAGGCCCCGACATGCACCCCGCTCCCGATCATTTTATCCTGCGCGTCAGCTGCCCGGCCGTGTCCGGCATTGTCGCCGCAGTGACCACCTACCTGGCCGAGCACGGTTGCTACATCAGCGAGATGGCGCAGTTCGACGACGAGGACAATGGCCGCTTCTTCATGCGCGCCGTGTTCCGCTACAACACCGGCGTGAGCGGCGACACAGCGCAACTGGAAGCGGGCTTCACCGACGTTGCCCAGCGCTTCGACATGGACTGGAGCCTGCACAGCAGCGCCCGCCCGATGCGCGTGCTGCTGATGGTCAGCAAATTCGACCACTGCCTGTCCGACCTGCTCTACCGCCACGCCAAGGGCGAGCTGGACATGCACATCACCGCGGTGGTCTCCAACCACCTCGACCTGCGCCCCATGGCCGAGCGCCAGGGCATCCGGTTCGTCTACCTGCCGGTGACCAGGGAGACCAAGGCCGAGCAGGAGGCCGCGCTGATGCGCATCGTCGAAGACAGCGGCACCGAGCTGGTGGTACTGGCGCGCTACATGCAAATCCTCTCCGACGACCTGTGCCGCCAGCTGTCCGGCCGGGCAATCAACATCCACCACTCGTTCCTGCCCGGCTTCAAGGGTGCCAAGCCCTATCACCAGGCCTATCAGCGGGGCGTCAAGCTGATCGGTGCCACCGCCCACTACGTCACCAGCGACCTCGACGAAGGCCCGATCATCGAGCAGGAAGTGCAGCGCGTGGACCACGCCTACGCCCCCGAAAACCTGGTGGCGATCGGTCGTGACACCGAGACCATCGCGTTGTCCCGTGCGGTGAAGTACCACCTGGAGCACCGGGTGTTTCTCAACCACGACCGCACGGTGATCTTCAAATGAACACGAGCCCCAGCGTCAAACTGATCGACGGCAGGGCCACCGCCGCGCGGGTATTGGCTGAAGTCCGAGAGCAGGTGCAGACCTTGCGTCAGGGCGGCGTGCAACCGGGCCTGGCCGTTGTGCTGGTGGGGGCAGATGCCGCCAGCCAGGTGTATGTGCGCAACAAGGTGCTGCGTGCCGAGGAAGTGGGCATCCACTCGCTGGAACATCGCCTGCCCGCCGACACCTCCCAGGCGCACCTGCTGACCCTCATAGACCGGCTCAACCGCGACAGCGCAGTCAACGGCATCCTCGTGCAGTTGCCACTGCCGGCGCATATCGACGAACACCGCGTACTGCAGGCCATCAACCCGCTCAAGGACGTGGATGGCTTTCACAGTGAAAACGTCGGCGGCCTGGCCCAGGGCCGCGATGTGCTCACCCCTTGCACGCCCAGTGGCTGCATGCGCCTGCTGCGCGATGCCTGCGGTGAGTTGCGCGGCAAGCATGCGGTGGTGGTCGGCCGCTCGAACATCGTCGGCAAACCCATGGCCGCGTTGCTGTTGCAGGCCGACTGCACGGTGACCGTGGTGCACTCGCGCAGCCACGACCTGCCAACGTTGTGCCGCCAGGCCGACATCCTCGTCGCGGCGGTCGGCAAGCCACGGTTGATCGGTGCCGACTGGCTCAAGCCCGGCGCGGTGGTGATCGACGTGGGCATCAACCGCATCGATGAACACGGCCGCAGCCGCCTGGTCGGCGATGTCGACTTTGCCGCCGCCTTGCCCCAGGTCGCCGGCATCACCCCGGTGCCCGGCGGCGTCGGCCCGATGACCATCGCCTACCTGATGAAAAACACCCTGCTCGCCCTCGACCTGCAACAACAGGCCGCCCAACAGGAGCGCACCGCATGCCTTTCGCCCTGCTGAAATACGGCCTGAGCGCCGACTACCCGGTAGAAGTCGACCTGCCACCCCCTTGCGACCTCAAGCCCCACTACGACGTGGTGATCATCGGTGGCGGCGGCCACGGGCTGGCCATCGCCTATTACCTGGCCAAGTACCACGGCATCACCAACGTTGCGGTGCTGGAAAAGGCCTACCTGGGCGGCGGCAACACCGCACGCAACACGGCGGTGATCCGCTCCAACTACCTCACCAGCGAGGGCGTGCGCTTCTACGCAGAATCCGTGCGGATGTTCCAGAACCTGTCCAACGAATTCGACTTCAACATCATGTACTCCGAGCGCGGCCAACTCACCCTGGCGCACACCGACGCCACCGTGCGGGCCTTCCGCCAGCGGGCCGAGGTCAACAAGCACTTCGGCGGGCGCACCGAGATGATCGACCGCCAGCAGATTCGCGAACTGGTGCCAAGCCTCAACCTCGACCCCGGCCACCTGCCGGTGCTGGCTGGGCTGTGGCATATCGACGGCGCCACCGCGCGCCACGACGCCGTGGCCTGGGGCTATGCCAAGCAGGCGGCCTCCCGCTGGAACTGCGCAAGGTGATCGACAGCGCGCTGTGCGG
>NZ_JANIAG010000070.1:0-27306 GCF_028682155.1 Pseudomonas sp. 39004 | reverse complement strand
GGCTGTTTCCTTGGTGCAGGTCGCAGGCTTTGCTGGAGCACCGGCCGTCTCCAACCCGCAAGGCAATGTGGCCGCCCCAACGGCCGAGGCCATCGCTGACTACATCCGCACCCAGCACCTCAAGGCCCCGGTGATCATTGGCCACTCACTGGGTGGCGAGGTGGCGCTGATGCTCGGTGCGCGTCATCCCGACCAGGTCGCACGCCTGATGATCGTCGATGCCCTGCCCTTCTACACCCTGCTGATGGACCCCGCCGCCACCCGCGAAACTGCCGCACCACAGGCGGCGGCGTTCCGTGATGCGCTGCTGGCGTCACCGCCGGCGCAAACCGAGGCCATGCAGCGCGCCTCCATAGCCCGCCTGGCAAAAAGCGAAGCGGCCAGGCCTGCACTGCTCGCGGCGGCATTAGGCTCGGACCGGAAGACCACGGCCGATGCCACGTATGAACTGATGACCACCGACCTGCGCCCTGAGCTCGGGCGCATCCAGGTGCCGGTAGAAGTCGTCTATGCCTACGACCCTCTCTACGGCATACCCGCTGCCAACGTCGAGGCCACCTTCCGCAACGCCTACGCCACCACCCCGCACATCCGCTTCAAGCGCATCGACGACAGCTTCCACTTCGTCATGCTCGACCAGCCGCAGGCGTTCGCCACCGCAGTCACCGATTTTCTGCAACCGTAGCGGTCGCTTGCCGCAGCCGTTCAGCGCTTGAGCAGGGCAATGAAAAACAACCCGCCAAGCGCTGCGGTGGCAATGCCGATGGGCAGGTCTTGCGGGGCGATCAAGGTGCGTGCCGCCACATCCACCCAAACCAGAAAAATTGCGCCCAGCAGTGCGCTCACCGGCATCAGCCGGCGGTTTTCCGCACCCACCAACGCCCGCGCCATGTGCGGCACCATCAGGCCGACGAAGCCGATGGCGCCCGACAGCGATACCAGTACGCCGGTCAGCAGCGAGGTGCAGGTGAACACCTGCAGGCGCAGGCGTCGGCCGTTGAAACCCAGGCTCAGCGCCGTCTGCTCACCACTCATCAGCGCATTCAAGCCGCGCCCCAGCACCTGCAGCGTGACCAGCCCCAGCACCACGCACAGCGCCGGCAGCCAGATGACATGCCAGCGCGCCGCGCCCAGGCCACCCAGCATCCAGAACACCACCGAAGCGGCGGCATGCTGATCGCCCGTGTACAACAGCAGGTTGACCACCGCCATCAGCACAAACGACACGGCGACGCCCGCCAACAGCAGGCGGTCGCTGTCCATACGGCCATTGCGCCGGGCGACGCCGATCACCAGCAACATGCTCGCTGCCGCGCCCATGAACGCCGCCAGCGGCAAGCTGAAGACCCCGATGAACTCGCCCAGGTAGAGCATCACCAGCACAGCGCCCAGGGCCGCCCCCGAGCTGACACCCAACAGGTGCGGGTCTGCCAGGGGGTTGCGGGTCACGGCCTGCAGCGCGCTGCCGACCAGCGCCAGGCCGGCACCCACCAAAGCCCCCAGCAACACCCGGGGCGCGCGGATCAGCCAGACGATATGGGCCTGGCTCTGGCTCCACTCACCCGGCATGTCGATGCCCAGTTGCTGGCCGACAATACCGGCAACCTTGGCCAACGACACCGACGCGGGGCCAAAGGCAAGCGCGATCAGGCACGACAGCAGCAACACCACGCTCAGCAGCACGATCAGCCACCGGTACGCCGCAGTGCTGTGCCCGACCCTCATCGGGCAGCACCTTGGAACAACGGGGGATGCAATGCATCGGCAAGTTTTTCGATGGCCACTGCGTTCTCCACGGACGGCGTCACCTCCAGGTAAGTCAGCACAATGAAGCGCTGATCACGAATCGCCCGCACGTCTTTCAACGCAGGTTGGCGCAGCAGGAAGTCGCGCTTCTGCTGCCAGGTGCTGGGGCCGTAGTCGACGATCAGAATGACCTCCGGGTCGCGCTCCACCACGCTTTCCCAGTTCACCTCGGTCCAGCTGGCGGCCACATCGCCCATCACGTTGCGCCCGCCGGCGGCTTCGATCAGGGCCTGGGGCACGCCAAGCCTTCCCGAGGTGGTCGGGCGGTCTTCGCCACTGTCATAAAGGAACACCCGTGGCATGTACTGCGCCTGCCCGACCCGATGCTGCACTTCACCGATACGCGCGCGCATGCTGGCGATCACGCGGTCGGCCTGGGGCTCGACCGAGAATATCCGCCCCAGGTTGCCCAGGTCGCGGTAGACATCGTCCAGGCTGGCCCGCTGCTGGGCCATGACCCACGAGCACGACTCGCTCAGCTCGTACACCGGGATGGCAAAAGGCGCGAGGGTGCTGGGGGTCACCGGGCCGCCAACCTGCATGCCGTAGTTCCAGCCGGCAAAAAACAGATCGGCTTCAGCCGCCAGCAAGGTTTCGATGGCCGGGTAACGGCTGGCCAGCTGCGGCACGCCCTGCAGTGCCGTGTCCAGCCACGGGTCGCGATGCTTGCGGGCGCTGAAACCGGTGTAGCCGACGATGCGCTCGCGCAGCCCCAGGTGCAGCAGCATTGCGCTCATGTTCACATCGTGCACCACCACCCGCTGCGGTGCCTGGCTGAACGTCACGTCGCGGTCACAGCTGCGCACGCTCAAGGGGTAGTCGCTGGCCGTGGCAGGCAGCGCGGTCAGGATCGACAGCAAGCCGATCAGGTAGCGAAGGGTCATGGTCGTGTGATCCAGGTAATACGTGGGTAAGGGTGCAGGGGGTGGCGGTCGACCAGCGCCTCGACACCGAAGACCTGCCTGAGCAGGCCGGGGGTCAGCACCGCTTGCGGCGTGCCGCTGGCAACAAGGCGCCCGCCGTCGATGACGTACAGCCGATCACAGAACGCGGCCGCCAGGTTAAGGTCGTGAAAGCTGGCCAGAATGCTCAGGCCCAGGCTGCGCAGGTGCTGGAGCAGCTCCAGCTGGTAGCGTGGGTCCAGGTGGTTGGTCGGCTCATCGAGCATCAGCAACTGCGGTGCCTGCACCAAGGCCCGGGCCAGCAGCACGCGCTGTTTCTCGCCCCCGGACAGACTGGCAAACGCCCGTTCGCGCTGCTCGGCAAGGCCCACCTGCGCAAGTGCCTGCGCTACGTGCCGGGCATCCTCGGCACTGTCGCCATCGAACAGGCCCTTGTGCGGCGCGCGGCCCATGGCAACCACCTCGGCAACGCTCAAGCCGAACTCATCGGGAAACTCCTGCAGCACCACTGCGATGCGTTGTGCGCACCAACGCGCGCTGCGCTGCCAGATGTCATCCGCGCCAAGGCTCACCCGGCCTAGGTCAGGTGGGTTGGCGCGGTAGGCGCAGCGCAGCAGGCTGGTCTTGCCGCTGCCATTGGGACCGATCAGGCCGACGAACTCGCCCTGCCCCACGTGCAGGTCCACGCCTTGCAACAGCGGGCGCGGTGCCCGCCCCCGTTCCTGCGGGGCCCAGGCGAGGGCCTCGATGTGCAGTTGCGTCATGGGCATCACCTCCAGGAGGCACCGGCCAATGACCGGTGCGACAGGCTCAGAAGCTGTAGTCAGCCGTGACGAAGAATGAGCGCGGCTCACCCAGGTACCACTGCCGGCCGTTGTTACCGGTGGTGATGGCGTACTGGCGATCGAACAGGTTGTTCAACTGCAGGCCCAGGGTCAGGTCCGGTTGCACGTGCCAGTCGACAGTGGCGTCGACCACGGTGTAGCTGGGCACCTGAACGGTATTGGCGTTGTCGGCGTAACGGCTGTCGACATAACGCGCCCCGGCACCGGCACTGAAGCGTTGGCCGAAGTCCTTGCTCAACCACAGGTTGGCGGAGCGGCGCGGAACCTCGGTGGGCTGGTTGCCGGAGTAGTCGTCGGTACCATTGGTAAATTCGTCATACTCTGCCCGCACCCAGGCGGCGTTGGCGGACAGCTGCACGTCGTAGGGCAGGCGCAGTTCGAGGGTGGCTTCGATACCGTCCGACGACTGCTGGCCGACCTGCTGTTGCAGCGTCGGGTTGAGCGGGTCGGTGCTCAGCAGCTTTTTCTTGACGATGTGGTACGCCGCCAAGGTCCACTCCCCTCGCCCCTCGGGCAGCATCTGCTTGATGCCCACTTCGGTTTGCTTGGCGGTGCTCAGGTCCCACTGCTGCTGAGCGGCGTCGAGGGTCAGCAGGTCGCTTACGCCTTCGGTACTGGTGGCGTACTGGCCGTAGACCGACAGGTCTTCGGTAACCGCGAACACCAGCCCGGCGCGCCAGTTGTTGCCGGACAAGCTGCGGTCGGTGCGGGTATCGGTATCCAGGTCGTCGCTGTGCAAGTGCACCTGGTCGTGGCGCACACCGGTGATCAGCGACAGGCGCTCGGTCAACTGCGTGCGGTTCTCGGCGAACAGCGAAAACTGCTTGGCCTGGTTGGCTTCGCGCGAGCGGAAGGGGTCGTTGCTGATGTATTCGCCGCCCCCCGAACCCGACAACGGCACCGTATCGGTCAGGGTGTTGCCGAAGTCGTGTTTGCGCACGAAGCGGATCGTGTTGTAGTCGGCGCCCACCACGGTCTGGCTGTCCAGGCCGAACAGCGAGTGTTGCAAGGTGAACGACTGGCGGTCACCGAGCTGTTCCTGGGTCTGCTTGATGCTGATGAAGCTGCTGCGGCGCACCTGGTCACCTGGCAACCAGGTGTAGGTCTCGGCGTTGCGCCAGCGACGCTGGGCCTTGAGGAAGTACAACTGGTTGCTGGCGGTCAGGTTGTCGTTGATCACCCAGTCGGTCACCAGGCGCGTGGACTGGTCGTTGTAATGCAGCTCGGCGTTGTCGACGTTGTAATTGTGATCGCGCAGCGACTCGCGGTAGTGCCCACCCACCAACGGCGTACCCATGTATTGCTGCGGGTTCTGGTCACCGTAGTCGTGGCTGAGGGTGAAGCTCAGCTCATCACTGGGCTGCCAGCGCAGCGAGCCGCTGATGGCGAGGCTCTGCGAGTCGCCGCGGTCGACCCAGCCGTTGCTGGCCTGTTTGTTCAGGTTCAGGCGATAGCTCAAGGTATCGGTCAGCGAACCGCCGCTGTCCAGGGCCATCTGCCGGCGGTCATCCGAGCCGTAGCCCAGGCGCAGGTGGTTGCGGATTTCACCCTCGAACGGCTTCTTCGGCACCACGTTGATCACCGCGCCGGTGGCGCCCTCCCCGTACAGCACCGATGCCGGGCCGCGCAGCACATCGATGCGCTCTACCGACCAGGTGTCCACCGGGAAGGTCACCGTGCCGGCGCCTACGTACAGCCGGGTGCCGTCGTACAGCTGCATGGTCGAACTGTGCCCGGTAAAGCCACGGGCCGACAGCGCCGTGCCGCCGTTGCCGGGGGTGCCGATGAAGGTGATGCCGGGCGAACGGGTAACCGCGTCCTGAACCGTTGCGTTGTTGCGCTTGAGGATTTGCTCGGCACTGATGCTGGTCACGCTGGCGGGTGTTTCCAGCGGCGTCAGGCCAAGCCGCGAGCCACTGGTGCCTGGGGTATGCAGGTCGGGCTGCGGGTTGCGCTCGGCCGTGCCGGTAATGTCCGTGGCCGGCAGCGCCAGGGCGTTGTCCGCCTCGGCGGCGTGGGCTGCAACGCTAAGGAAAACACAGGGCACCAGGCTTGCATGCAGCAGCGTGCCTGGCAAAGAACTGAACAGCGAATAACGGGACATGTCGTTCCACTTGAAGCAGGAATGAAAGAATCCCGGGGGAACAACGCAAAGGGGCATCGCAGGCGCGCACGCCTACGGAAACCGGCCTGCGCCCGCCCACCGCGGGTTTGCCAAACGATGCTTCAGGCCGGTCTCCGGGCTCGCGAGGGGCATGAAGCATTCACCTTCCCATGCCGTGGCACAGTGGTGTGTTGAATGCTTCGCTCGCATACCGTTGCGGGGGCAGCGCCGGACTGATCATCGCTCGATGACGAACCGGCTTCCCGTTTCACCCCATGCACGGCGGCAGGGGGCACCTGAAACAGGCGCGCAGATGACCATCAAAATGCCGCTACGTCAACCGCCCTGTACAGCGCAAAGGCGCTGCTACGCGACAGCAACGGCTAGACTGACTGTCTGTACCCGCGTCACAACCCGACTCGCTGGAGGCACCTGCGCACATGAGTTTCATTGTCTGGGTGGCCATGCTCGGCGCCGTCTTGCTGCTGCTGGCGCTGACTTCCTCTTACCTGCGCTGGATCCCTGTCACCACCTCGGTGGTGTGCCTGGGGCTGGGCGTAGGCCTTGGCCCGGGCGGCCTCGGGCTGCTGCAACTCGACCTGCCCCAGGCCAGCGGCTGGATGGAGCACCTGACCGAGGTCGCTGTGTTGTTTTCCCTGTTCGTCAGCGGCCTCAAGCTGCGCCTGCCGCTGAGCAGCCGCAGTTGGCGGGTGGCCTTCTTCCTGGCCGGGCCCGTGATGCTGGCCTGCATCGCGGGGGTCAGCCTGGTGCTGCACTACGGCCTGCACCTGGGTTGGGGAGTATCGGTGCTGATTGGCGCCATCCTGGCCCCGACCGACCCGGTGCTGGCCACGCTGGTACAGGTCAACGACGCGCAGGACTACGACCGGGTGCGCTTCAGCCTGTCGGGCGAAGCGGGGCTCAACGATGGCATCGCCTTTCCGTTCGTGATCCTCGGCCTGCTGTTGGTGCAGGGCGCCGAAGGCAGCCAGTGGCTTACCGACTGGCTGTTGCAGGACGTGCTATGGGCGGTACCCGCAGGCTTGCTCAGTGGCTACTGGATGGGGCGCGGCCTTGGGCACTTGAGCCTGTACCTGCGCACCCAGCATGCCGACAGCACGCTTTCGCCCAACGACTACCTGGCACTGGCGCTGATTGCCATGGCTTATGTGGTCGCCGACCTGATCCATGGCTATGGCTTTCTCGCGGTATTCGCGGCGGGGCTCGGCCTGCGACAGGCCGAGGTGCACACCAGCCCCACCCCGCAAGCGCCCGCCGAGCACCTTGTACAGCCCGTCGTCGGTCACCAGCATGTCGCCCCGGAGCATGCGGTGAAAGGGGATATCGCCGCACTGGAAGACACCCAGGTCGCAGCGGGCATCATGCTCGGCGACATGCTCTCTTTTGGCGGCCTGGTGGAGCGGGCGATGGAGGTCTTTCTGGTGACGTTGCTCGGGGTCGTGTTGATCGAGCACTGGGACTGGCGAGCCCTGGTCGTCGGCGCGGCGCTGTTCGTGATCATTCGGCCACTGAGCACGCTGCTGATCCCCGGGCGCGGCCTGCTGGACCTGCGCCAGCGCGGCCTGCTTGGCTGGTTCGGCATACGCGGCATCGGTAGCCTCTACTACCTGTTCTACGCGCTCAATCACCCGATGCTGCCCAGCGCTGCCGCGTCGAGTACCAACCTCACATTGTCGGTGGTGGCCCTGAGCATCGTGGTCCATGGGCTAAGCGTCCAGCCCCTGCTGGCGCGCTACGAAGCCGGCCGAAAACGCCGCGGCCAATAGCCCCTCAGGGGGCGTCGCCCGCTGGCAGCGACGCCCCGAGGTTTTCAGGACGGGAAGCCCAACCCCGAAGACAAGTCAGTGTCCGCCGTTCGATGCGTGCCCGTGGGCGCCTCTTTCGCGGTGGCTTCCCTTACCGACTCTTTTACCGCCTCCTTGGCTTGCTCACCCTTGGCCTTCAGCGTGTCGGTCAAGCGGTCACTGCTGGCGCCCATCAGCTCATCCTCTTTACGGGTGCCAGGCAATGCCGCGCCCAAGGCTGCACCCAACGCGATGCCCAGCGCCGCCAGCACCAAGGGCTGCTCCTTGAGCAACTGATCGAACTGGCCCTTCAGCGCCGTGGCCTGGTCACCGATCTGCTGGGCGCTGCCGCGCAGGCTGTCAGCCGAGCCGTGCACCGTGTCGCGCGCGCCCTGCCCCAGCTCGCCAGCCCGGTCACGCAGGTCATGGGCCTTGCTGCTCACCGCGTGGCCGGCATCGTGCAGCGCCTCTGTGGCATGGGCAAAAGCCCCCTTCACACTGTCGACCGCATCACCCAGTTTTTCGCCCAGTCCGGGGCCGGTGTGCGCAGGGCCAGGGTTGAACGGGCGATTCTGATTGAAGCCCAGCCACGCCAGGCCAAGCACCGTGAGGGTGGTCGGAACGGGGTTGTTCTTCAAGGTGGTGCCCAGGTTATGGAAGAACTCGCCGCCGCTGCCCTTGCTGTAAGCCAGTACCTGGTCCATCAGTTGGCCGGGGCTCAGGCGCTGCTCCAGGGCATCGACCAGGTCACTGATATGCTCGCGCTTGGCATTGATCTGTTGCTCGAGCAGGTCAGGGTCTTTCTGCGTTTCTTGTTCGAAAGAAGTGCTCATGGCAGTTTCCTCTTCAGCGCATCCTTGTCCTGCTGCAGGGCATGCAGCGTGCGATCCGGGGTCAGTTGAGCTGGCTCGAACTGCTTCTTGCCGGCCTGCAGCATGATGAACCCGATGATCACCGTTACCGCCCCGACGATAAGCGCTGCAAGCCAGGGCACGAGCACCATCGACAAGGCATACACCGCTGCCAGCAGCAGG
The DNA here is from genome assembly GCF_028682155.1 of Pseudomonas sp. 39004. NCBI lineage: Bacteria > Pseudomonadati > Pseudomonadota > Gammaproteobacteria > Pseudomonadales > Pseudomonadaceae > Pseudomonas > Pseudomonas sp. 39004. Next base: position 18,810 of record NZ_JANIAG010000070.1, on the reverse strand, counting down.
ATGATGAAGCCCGCCAACAGCACGATGGCCCCTACCGCCACCGCTGCCGTACCGGCCTTCAAGGCGTTGAGATTGCGTTGCAGTTCGGCCTTGGCCAGGGCCAGCTCCTGGGTGAACAGTTCTGGGATTTCGCGCATCAACTGACGCAGCAAACCGCCCACCCCGACCGGGTCCTCTGCCGGGGTATGTAGCCCCGGCGCAGGTTGTAGAGGGTCCTTGTTCATCATTCACCTCCTTTGAGCGGGTCACGCTCCAATGGGCCACCGCTTACCGGCGTGCCGCCGCCCATGCCGACAGGGTCGACCGGGGTGTAAGGTTTGTGCGTGGACACGTCGCTGGCGCGGTCCGGCATCGGCGCAGCGGCGTGCCTGGGCTCGCTGCTGCGTTGCCCTGGCACCGGCGACGGCGCCGTGGTGGCGTGGCTGGCGCTGGCGCGCAGAAAGCGGGACAAGGCAAACCCTGCCGCCACACTGCCAGCCAGGAACAGCGCCGGGTTGTCCCGCGCCAGGCGAGACCCTCGGTGCAGCAGGTCCTCAGCACTTTCATGGCGGATTTGCTCGGCAAAATTGCCCATCCACTCGGCAGCTTCGCCCAGGTAATGGGAAAGCCCCAGGCTGTCGTTGCCCTGCAACGCGGATGCGGCCGAGCGTGCACCCTGTTGCAAGGAGTCGAGTTGCTCGGCGGCTGTGGTGCGGTAGTGCTCGTACTGCTCGGTGCCCTGGTGCTTTGCCTCGCTCAGCAGGGCGCCGGCCTCGTCGGTAATGGCGTGCAGGTGATCCTGGGGGCTGCTCGGCGGTGCCGCCGAGCCTTGATCGCGTTCCATGGTCATATCCCTCGCAAATGAACAACCGGCAGGTGCCGGACTGTGTGCCTTCATTCGGGGGACGTAGCGCTGGGGCCGGGAGTTCAGTCAGAGTGATCGGCAGCCATTGCCCTCTGCACCAATGGCCTGCACGGTGTTTACTGGGGGGCAAAGCTTAAGTTTGTCGGGGCCGCCAGGTCAGACTGCAGATCAACCAACCACTGGCCTCAACAACACCTGCGCTTCATACAGCGGCGGCAAATAGCGCAGCCGTATCTCGTCAACGCTCAACCGTGAGGCGTGGGTGGTGACCGTCAGGGTCGCCTTCAATTCACCGCTGCGGTCCAGCAGCGGCACGCCAAGCACACGCATACCGACTTCATACTCCTGGTCGACGATGCAAAAGCCCTGCTGGCGTACACGTTGCAGCGCTTGCTCCAGTAGCGCCCTGTCTGTCTGCGTGTAGGGCGTGAGCTGGCGTAACGGGTTGCGCGAGAAATACGCGTCGCGCGCTGCCTCGCTCAGCGTGGCCAGCCAGATTCGCCCCCCGGCCGTGCAGTACATCGGCACCCGCGAACCGGGCCTGATCGACAATGAGGCGATGTGGCTGTAGCGGCTGCGCACCAGGTGGATGATTTCATCGCCGTCTCGAGTGCCGACAGAGACATGTTCCTGGGTCTGCCGGGCAACCTGCTCGACGATGGGCCGCAGCATGCGCGGCAGTTGCGCCGAATCCACGTAGGCCTGGCCAATGCGCAGCGCCTTGGGCGTGAGCCAGTAATGGCGGCTATCGGTGTCGGCAAAGCCTTCGTGTACCAAGGTCAGCAGGAAGCGCCGCGCAGCGCTGGGGGTAAGGCCTGACTGCCTGGCCGCCTGTGGCACGGTCAGGCGCGGCTGATCGACGCTGAACAGCTGCATCAACGCCAGGCCTTTCTGCAAGCCGGCGATCAGGTCGCGGGGGTGGATCTGCGGTTTGTCCATGCCTTCACCTCGTGCGGTCTGTCGTGATCCGGGCTGTACATTGTTCAGCACTCTGGTTCGATAATCGCCAGGCCACTGCGATTATCGCACTACTTGCCCGACAAGCGCATTGTCCCCCATCCCCTCTCACGCCACCCTTGCCTGCACAACAACAGCAAGCACGGAGGTCAGCATGATTCGGGGTTCGACAGAACTGGTCGCCATCGTCGGTTCACCCATCGCCCAGGTGAAATCGCCTGAAAACTTCAACACCTGGTTCGCCAGCCATGGCTGCGACCTGGCGATGCTCCCCATCGACTTGCAGGAAACGGCGCTGGACGCCTTCGTCGACAGCCTGCGGGGCTGGCGCAACCTGCGCGGTTGCGTGGTCACCGTGCCCTACAAACAGGCGCTGGCCACGCGCCTGGACGGGCTGAGCGAACGCGCTGGCGCACTGGGCTCGGTCAATGTGGTGCGGCGCGGCAGCGACGGGTGCCTGCTGGGCGACAACGTCGACGGCGCAGGCTTCCTCAGCGCCGCGCGCAAGCAGGGCTTTCAGCCGGCGGGCAAACGCGCACTGGTGATCGGCTGTGGTGGGGTCGGCAGCGCCATCGCTTATGCCCTGGGTGAGGCTGGCGTGGGCCAGGTCACCCTGAGCGACCCCTGCTCGGCACGGGCGGGCGCGCTTTGCGAACTGCTTGGCAACACCTTCCCCAACCTCGGAGTCGCTACCCAATACCACTCGCTGGAGGCGTTCGACCTGCTGGTCAACGCTTCGCCCATCGGCATGGGCGGCAGTGACGAGCTGCCTCTGCCTGGCGCCCTGCTGGACACCCTGCAGCCCTGCACCCTGGTTGCCGACGTGGTCACTTCGCCAGAGATCACCCCCTTGCTGCACAGGGCACGTCAGATCGGCTGTGCGATCCAGACCGGGCCACAGATGGCCTTTGCCCAACTCGGACTGCTCGGCGCCTTCATGGGCGTCACCCCGCTGGAGATCTGAGGCCCTGCCCTCACCTTCGGCTGGCTCGCCGCCAGCCCTATTGCCGAACGCCTGCAGGCGTCGGCCCCTCACCCGGAGACTGTCGCATGTACTTTGAACTGAGAACCTACACCCTCGACCCGCTGAAAATGGCCGACTGGCTGGCCCTGTACCAGAGCCATGCGCTGGCGGTGCAGAGCGAACACCTAGGCAACCTGGTCGGCTTTTTCACCAGCGAATTCGGCGAGGTCAACCAGGTGGTGCACCTGTGGGGCTATGCCAGCCTCGACGAGCGCATGCAGCGCCGCGCAGCGATGGCTGCGGACCCGCGCTGGGCGGAGTTCTCCAAGCGCAATCGCGAACTGGGCGCCGTGCTGCGCTTGCAATCGCGGCTAATGCGCCCGACCGGCTTTTCGCCCCTGCAGTGAATGCCTTGCCCCCAACCTGACCGGAGCGCACCCATGCAATCCCTGGAATGTGACGTACTTGTCCTCGGCTCCGGTGCCTCTGGTCTGGCTGCCGCAGTAACCGCCGCGCATCATGGCCTGAAGGTGATCGTCGCCGAAAAGGCCAGCCAGTTCGGCGGCACCAGCGCCTGGTCGGGGGGCTGGTTGTGGATACCCCGCAACCCGCTGGCCATCGCCGAAGGCATCGTCGAAACCGACGATGCGCCCGAACGCTACCTGCGCGCGCAAACCCACGTCGCCGAGCTGGGCCCACGCCAGCTGGCGTTCTTGCGCCATGGGCCGGAAATGGTGGCGTTCTTTCAACAGCACACCGCTGTGCAGTTCCAGTCCGGCACGAAGATGCCCGACATGCACGAGGGCGACGGCAGCGCACAGGGTGGGCGCTCCCTGTGCGCGCAGCCATTCGACGGGCGCCTGCTCGGGCACTGGGTGCACCGCCTTCGCCCCCCTTTGGACATCGTCAGCCTGGCCGGCATGGGCATCGCCGGTGGGGCGGACATGGCCGCGTTCTTCAATGCCAGCCGTTCGCCCAAGGCCGCCTGGCACGTCGGCAAGCGCCTGCTGCGCCATGGGCGCGACTTGCTGCTGCATCGTCGCGGCCTGCACCTGGTCAACGGCAATGCGCTGGTGGCGCGCCTGCTGCGCAGCGCCCTCGACCTGGGCGTGACGCTGCTGCATGCGCGACAGGCCACCGGCTTGCTCAGGGATGGGCGCATCACTGGCGTTCAGTTCAGCGATGGTCAGGTGATCCACACACGACGCGGTGTGGTGCTGGCCTGCGGCGGGTTCCCGCATGACCGCCAGCGCATCGCGCAACTGATACCCCATGCGCCCGAAGGCGATCGCCACTACTCCGCTGCACCATTACAAAACAGCGGCGACGGCCTGCGCCTGGGCGAGCAGGTTGGCGCACAAGTCGTCACCACGGCGGCCCACGCCGGGGCCTGGGCGCCGGTGTCACAGGTGCCACGAAGCGACGGCAGCCTCGGCCATTTTCCGCACCTGATCGACCGTGCGAAGCCCGGTTTCATTGCCGTACGCCGTGACGGTCGGCGGTTCGTCAACGAGGCCGACAGCTACCATGCCTTCATGAATGCGCTGTTCGCGGCCACGCCGCCAGGCGAGGCACCTGAGGCCTGGCTGATCTGCGATCACGCCGCGCAGCGCCGCCATGGCATCGGCTGGGCCAAGCCGTTCCCCTTCCCTACCGGCTTCTATGAACGGCGTGGCTACCTGTTCAGTGGCCCTACCCTGGCGCAGTTGGCCGCACGCTGCGGGATCGACGCCCAGCAACTGCAGCGCAGCGTGGCACGGTTCAACCACCACGCGGCGCAGGGCGCAGACCCGGACTACCAGCGTGGCGCCTCGCGCTACAACCGCGCGCAGGGCGACCCGCTGCAAGCGCCCAACCCGTCACTGCGGCCCCTGCTGCACGGCCCCTTTCATGCGGTGAAGCTGCTGCCGGGCAGCCTGGGGACGTTCGCCGGCCTGTGCACGGAGGCTTCGGCCCAGGTCCTGGACAGCGAACAGCGCCCGATACCCGGCCTCTACGCAGTCGGCAACGATATGCACAGCATCATGGGCGGGCACTACCCAAGCGGCGGCATCACCCTTGGCCCCGGCATGACCTTCGGCTACCTGGCGGGCAAAGCGCTGTGCGGCCCCGCAACTTAGCGCAGCAGCACTTTTGTTCGATCAGCGAACAGTAGCCCCATCTTTGAATTGACGCTCAATCATTCACTGCTCACCATTAAATGACCTTGCGAGCCCATGCCTGCCATGGGCAAAACCGCGTTCCAGACGCACAGCCGTTCAAAACAATTTCAAGAAACGACCTCACATGACCCCTTCCAAGTTCAACACTGCCACCCCCCGCCTCGCCCATGGCTCCATCGGCGACAAGGTGCGTGGCGCCTTCGCCGTCGGCAAGACCCGCTGGGGCATGCTGGCCCTGGTGTTCTTCGCCACCACCCTCAACTACATCGACCGCGCCGCCCTCGGCATCATGCAACCGGTCCTGGCCAAGGACATGGGCTGGACGGCGATGGACTACGCCAACATCAACTTCTGGTTCCAGGTCGGCTACGCGATCGGCTTTCTGCTGCAGGGCCGGTTGATCGACAGGGTTGGGGTCAAGCACGCCTTCTTCGTTGCGGTGCTGCTGTGGAGCCTGGCCACCGGCGCCCACGGCCTGGCCACCTCGGCGGCCGGCTTCATGGTCTGCCGCTTCATCCTCGGCCTGACCGAGGCGGCCAACTACCCGGCCTGCGTGAAGACCACGCGGTTGTGGTTTCCTGCCGGCGAACGCGCCATCGCCACCGGCCTGTTCAACGCCGGCACCAACGTCGGTGCCATGGTCACCCCGGCGCTGCTGCCGCTGATCCTGGCCGCCTGGGGCTGGCAGGCCGCGTTCATTGCCATGGGCAGCCTTGGCCTGGTGTGGGTGGTGCTGTGGGGGTTGAAGTACTTCAACCCGGAAGCGCACCCGCACGTGCGCCAGAGCGAGCTGGACTATATCCAGCAGGATGACGAGCCCGAAGCGAAGCCGATGCCATTTCGCCGCATCTTGCGCCAGCGCGGCACCTGGGCCTTCGCCGTGGCTTACTCGATCACGGCGCCGGTGTTCTGGTTCTACCTCTACTGGCTGCCACCGTTTCTGAACCAGCAGTACGCGCTGGGCATCAGTGTGACGCAGATGGGTATCCCGTTGATCCTGATCTGGCTGACTGCGGATTTCGGCAGCATTGGCGGCGGGATTCTTTCGTCGTGGCTGATCGGCCGCGGCGTGCGTGCGATCCGCGCACGGCTGATCTCGATGCTGATCTTTGCCTGCACCATTGTCAGTGTGGTCTTTGCTGCCCACGCCAGTGGCCTGTGGGTCGCAGTGCTCGCCATTGCCGTGGCGGTCGGCGCGCACCAGGCCTGGACCGCGAATATCTGGAGCCTGGTCATGGACTACACACCCAAGCACCTGGTGAGCACGGTGTTCGGCTTTGGCAGCATGTGTGCGGCCATTGGTGGGATGTTCATGACACAGATCGTCGGCAGCGTGCTGACGGTCACCCACAACAATTATGCGGTGCTGTTCACCATGATTCCGGTGATGTATTTCCTGGCGCTGGTGTGGATGTACTTCATGGCGCCGCGTGGGGTTGAGGGGGCTTAGTGCCTGGCATTGGATGTGTGTTGGGGCATAGATCGAGCGCCGCCCGCGCGGCGCATCGCGAGCAAGCTCGCTCCTACATTTCTTTCGGGCCAGTGAGGCCTGTGGCATTTGCAGCGACCGCCTTGTTGGTACGACGCGATATTGAGGCGGGCGCCAAAGGGGTCGCGCGCCCATGGCACAGGAATAACTGGCCCGAAACAAATGTAGGAGCGAGCTTGCTCGCGATGCGCCGCGCGGGCGGCGCTCGATCTATGCCCCACCTCAAAACCCAAGCCAGGCACTTGGCCGCCCCTACCCTATCTCACACCCGCGCCAGCACCGCCTTGGCCTTCTCCAGCGCCAGCCGCGCCCGCTGCTCGCCACTGACACCTTGCTCCAGCAACTGCCGCGTCGGAATCTCCAGGCTCAGCGGCACGCTTGCCGGCAAGCCGCGCAACAACCCGACCAGGTCAGCATCGCCATCACCGGGGAAGCGCCGTTCATTGCGCGCCTGGCGCAAGATCTCGTCCATATCCTCCGGCACCGGGCCGGCCACGTCGCACAACTGGGCGTAGCGCATGCGCTGTGGTGCCAGGCGCGCCAGGTCGTCGAGCGAGGACGCAGAGCGGTTGAAATGGAACGCGTCCACCAGCACACAGCCATTTTCCCGGCCAGCGTTGGCTACCACACGCATGGCCTGACGCAAGTCGCGAACGTCGGTCCAGGGCATGAACTCCAGGTGCGGATGGATAGCGTAACCCGCCGCCAGGTCGCACAGCTCGGCAAAGCGCTCAGTAAGGCGGGCCTCGTCCGGGTCGTTGCCGGCAACCAGCAGTTCGGTACCCCCCAACTCGGCACCCACCGCCAGAATGGCCTCGAAATCAGCCACACAGGTTTCAGGCTTGAGGCGCAGGATTTCCAGGTCGAGCACCTTGATACCGGTGTCGCGCAGGCGCGCCTGGGTCTGGCGACGCAACTCGGCATCGGCAATCAGCGGGAAGTGCTGTTCCTCTGGAGTGGCCGCGACCAGGCGCAGGCCCACGTGGCTGTAGCCGGCACGGGCGGCAGCTTCCACCATGGCGGGCGGCGAAAGCTCGAGCACCGTCAGCGCGGCAAGGGAAAAAATACGGTCAGTCATGTTCGTTACCTGAAAGCAAAAAAGGTGTGATCGAAGGTCGCGCTTTGCTCGCGCGTCAGGCGATGATCGCGGGGGCACACGCTCGGCCGCTTTCGGCGGCCTGGCGGATCGCCTCGACCAGGGCCAAGGTACGGGCGCCGTCTGCGGCGTCGGTCAGCGGTGCTTCTTCACCGCGGGCAACGCGCACGAAGTGCTGCAGTTGCAAGGTCAATGCCTCGCCCGCCGGGGTGCCGGCCTCGCTTTGCAGCAACGGCGTGTGCCAACCCGAACCGGCTTCGGCGTACTGCCAGCGCTTGAGCTGCGGAATACTCAGCGCACCCTGGGTGCCCGCCAGCAGGAAGCAGGGCTGGCCATCCTGGCGCGGGTAGATCGGGCTCTCGCCGGACGTCAGCTCCCAGCTCCAGGGTGCAGCCACCGCGTCGGAGCCCGTCAGGCTACCCAGCGCGCCGTTGGCGAACTGCAGCAGTACCGCCGCGCTGTCTTCATTGGCATAACCGCGTACATCGTTGCGGGTGAACGCCTGTACCTGCACCACCTCGCCGCACAGATAACGCAGCAGATCCAGGTCGTGGATCAGGTTGGTCAACAAGAAACCGGCGCCTGGCTCGCGGCGCCAGGGGGTGTCGAAGTAACTGTCGGGCTTCTGCAACTGCCACAGCGCAGTGACGTTGATCAGCCTGCCCAGGGCACCGTCGGCGATCATCCCACGGGCACTGGCGATCAGAGGGTTGTGCCGTCGGTGGTGGCCGACCAGCACGGGCACGCCACAGCGCCGAGACGCCTCCACCAGCGCACGGACTTCATCCAGGTGCACGCCCACCGGTTTTTCCAACAGCACCGGCACACCGGCCTCGATGCAATCGAGCGCGGTGGCCACATGCAGGTTATTGGGGTTGGCGACGATCACCGCCTCGGGCTGGACTATCTCCAGCATGCGGCGGTGGTCGGCAAAACAAGGTACCGCGCATTCGGCCGCGAAGGCCTCGGCCTGCGGGCCAGGGTCTGCCACCGCGCACAACTGGGCTTGCGGAACCTGGCGCAGGTGCTGGTAATGCTGGCGGCCCATGATGCCGGCGCCAATCAGGGCGATACGAAGCGGTGCGTTCAACGGAGTGTCCTTTTGTCATTGTTGTCGGGTCACGGATTACGGAACGCTGTTCCAGAATCCACAATCGATAATTTAGAACCACGTTCCGCTTTACAGAAGCACCGCACGCACAGACTGTGCGGTTATCGACCACAAACGCACAGGCCTGCGCCTGTCAGGCAAACAGTTCACTGGCCTGGCTGGCGGCGGACAGCTCGTCGGCTGCGGCCAACAGCTGCGCCGCCAGTTCAGGCAAACGCGTGGGCGCCAGCCGTGCGCTGGGGCCGGCGATGCTCAGCACGCCAATCACTTCGTCGGTACGGGGGCGCCGCACCACGGCGGCCAACGCCGATGTGCCCACTGCCGAGGTTTGCTCGACCCAGGCATAGCCCCGCTCGCGTGCCCGTTGCAGGTAGCCCAGCAGCTCGTCCGTGGAGCGCGGTGCATTCGGGCCGAACTGCGCGGGGTCGGCAATGCCCTGGCGCAACACCATCTGCACGGCATCGGCATCGCTCAGGCTGGCCAGCCAGGCATGCCCGGAGGCCGTGTAGAACAGGGGCGCATCGCGGCCCATGTCGGGGTCGTAGCGCAAACCCGAGCGCGCCCCCTGGGACTTGGCGATCCAAGTCTGGCGGCTACCGTCGATCACACCGAGGCGCACCAGTTCGCCGCTGTCCTGGGCCAGGCGGTCGAGAATCGGCTGGATGATGTCGGCACCACTGCTGGAGAGGTAGCGAAAGCCCAGCGCCACCAGCTTGGCAGACAACTGGTAGCGGCTGTTGTCGCGGTTCTGCCGCACGTAGCCCAGTCGAATCAGCTCGGCCAGCATGCGGTGGGTGGCGCTCTTGGGAATCTCCAGGCGCTCGGCCAGGGTCTGCAGGGCAAGGCCCTCAGGCTCGCCGGTAAGGCTTTCTACAAGACTGAAGGCGCGTTCGATCTGACTACCAGCCATGACTAAGGTCCCTGAAAATGTGGCGAATTCTGGAAGATGATTCCACAAGAACAGCCGCCGTGCAGCAGCGCTACGCCGAAGTGTCCGGTAATCGACCAGTACCACGCGGCGCGGCTTGCATCTTAAGTCCCCACACGGGAACAATATGGAATCACGTTCCAATAATAGCCCCGGAGTCCCTGCAATGCCCACCGACACCTTGCAAGCCGAATACGACGTACTGGTCATTGGCGCCGGTCTCCAAGGTGCGGCACCGCGACGGCAGCATCGGCCACTTCCCGCACATCATCGAGCGTGGCAAGCCGGGGGTTATCGGGGTACTGGCCAGTGGCAAACGCTTCGTCAACGAGGCATCGGCCATGCTCGAGGCGGTGCCCCAGGGCGAGCAAGCCTGCTCGTGGCTGGTCTGCGACCACCGCTTCCTGCGTCGACATGGCCAGCGTGTTTGGCGGCTGGTACCCCTCCGGCGGTATCAATCTGGGCCCGGCGCTGACCTTCGGCTACGTGGCCGGGCGGCATATTGCCGGGGCTCACGCACCGGAATGAGGCGGGTCTGTACGCTACCGAACAGACCGGCACGGCCTGGCCGGCGCACACTGCCCACCTGACCGGTCAGCTCACGGCACCCGACTCACCATGGACAACCCTTGGCTTCGCGCACTCACCTACGTGCAACGCCTGGCCAACCGTGCCCGGCGCTGGCGTGCGCCGCGCCACACGTTCACCTACGAAAGCCTGCTGCGCTCGGAGCTCTACAGCGCCCAGCAACTGGCCGACCATGGCAGCTGGCTGGCCAGCCAGCACCGCTTGAGCAAACTGCCGGCCGACGACTCGCTGCTCGACCGCCTGGCCGACAACGAACGCATGCTCTACGCCAGCTGTTCGGCCCTCGCCAGCGCGCTGCCCGACGCGCGCCCGACCTTGCCTGCGGCGCAGTGGCTGCTCGACAACTTCTACTTGGTCGAAAGCCATATCCGCATTGCCAAACGCCACCTGCCGGCCGACTACAGCCTGCAACTGCCACGCCTGGACACCGGCGCTTCGAGCGGCTTGCCGCGGGTCTATGACATTGCCCTGGAAACCATCTGCCACGGCGATGGCCGGGTCGATGCCGAGAGCCTCAGCCATTTCGTCGAGGCCTATCAGCACACCGCCACGCTGACCCTCGGCGAGCTGTGGGCGATCCCGATCATGCTCAGGCTGGCGCTGATCGAAAACCTGCGCCGCGTCGCCGCCCGGGTCATGGCCAGCCTGGCAGACCGCGACCTGGCCAATGACTGGGCCGACAAGCTTGGCGAAACCGCCGAACGGGATGCCAAGAGCGTGGTGCTGGTGGTGGCCGACATGGCCCGCTCGGACCCACCCATGACCACCGCCTTCGTCGCCGAACTGGCCAGGCGACTACAGGGCCACAGCAGCACGCTGACCCAACCGCTGGCCTGGATCGAGCAGTTGCTCAGCGAGTCGGCCTTGAGTATCGAGCGCCATGTGCAGCTTGATGCGCAGCAGCAGGCCATCGATCAGGTGTCGATCAGCAACAGCATCGGCAGCCTGCGCCTGCTGTCGACCATTGACTGGCGGCTGTTCGTCGAACACCTGAGCCACGTCGAACACATCCTCGGCCAAGACCCGGCAGCGGTGTATGCCGCCATGGACTTCGCCAGCCGCGATCACTATCGGCACATCGTCGAACAGCTGGCACGGCATAGCGCCTTCAGTGAAGAACAGGTGGCGCGCACGGCTACCGAGCTGGCGCTGGCCACACACGCACAACCACGCGAGCAGGCAGCGCACGTCGGTTATTACCTGGCTGGCGATGGCCTGCTGCTGCTCGAACGGCAGCTTGCTGCGCGGGTGGCGCTTGCCGAGCGCTGGCAGCGCCTGTTGCACCGGGCGCCGCTGGCCTTCTACCTGGTGCCGGCGGCGCTGCTGTCGTGCCTGCTGGCCTGGGGCTTCGTGGCCGGCATTGCCGCCGAAGGCTGGCCCACCTGGGTGGCAGCGGCCATGGCGTTGCCGGTGCTGCTGACCACCAGCCGGCTCGCCCTCGGCCTGGTCAACTGGCTGGTGACGCTGACCGTGAAGCCTGCGTTCCTGCCCCGGCTGGACTACACCGAAGGGATTCCCGTCGAGGCCCGTACCCTGGTCGTGGTGCCCAGCATGCTGGGCGCTGCCGGCGACGTCGAGGAACTGGTCGAAGGCCTTGAGGTGCGCTTTCTGGCCAACCGTGACGAGCACCTGCATTTCGCCCTGTTGACTGACTTCATGGATGCCCCCGAGCAGACCCGACCCGACGACATGGCCCTGCTCGACCTTGCCAGCGACGGTATTCGCGCATTGAACGCGAAGTACCCGAGCGGCGCCGAGCGCTTCTTCCTGTTGCATCGCCCCAGGGAGTGGAACGCCACCGAGCGCTGCTGGATGGGCCGTGAGCGCAAGCGCGGCAAGCTGGCTGAGCTCAATGCCCTGCTGCGTGGGCGCGGCGCCGAGCGCTTCATGCGCATCGTCGGCGACCTGCGCGCGCTGGACCGGGTGCGCTATGTCATCACCCTGGACACCGACACCCAGTTGCCGCGCGATGTGGCGCAGCAGTTCGTCGGCGCCATGCAGCACCCGCTGAACCGCGCACGTTTCGATGCCACGAGCGGTCGCCTGCAGTCAGGCTACGCGATCCTGCAACCACGGGTGGGCATCAGCCTGCCCAGCGTGTCGCGCTCAACCTACGCGCGGCTGTTCGGCAGCGATGCCGGGGTCGACCCCTACACCCTGGCCGTGTCGGATGTGTACCAGGACCTGTTCCTCAGTGGCTCGTTCATTGGTAAAGGCATCTACGCGGTGGATGCCTTCGAACGCGCGCTGGAGGGGCGCTTTGCCGACAACCGAGTACTGAGCCACGACTTGATCGAGGGCTGCTACGCCCATGCCGGTCTGCTCAGTGACGTGCAGTTGTTCGAGGCCTACCCGGCACGCTACAGCGCCGATGTGAAGCGCCGCCACCGCTGGATACGGGGCGATTGGCAACTGCTGCCCTGGCTGCTGCCGTGGCTACGCACCGGGGTGCAAGGCCAGAGCGGGCTGAGCGCGCTGTCGCGGTGGAAGATCGTCGACAACCTGCGCCGCAGCCTGGAGCCGGCCGCCCTGCTGAGCGCGCTGCTGTGGGGCTGGCTGGCCAGCGCCTCGCCGCTGCTGTGGACGCTCGCGCTGCTGGGCCTGCTGCTGACCCGCCCTGTGCTCGATTCGCTGCTCGAACTGCTGCGCAAGACCACCGATGTGCCGCTGGCCGAGCACCTGCTGGCGGCCCTGCACACCTCAGGTATCTATTTCGTGCGGGCTGGGTTGTCGCTGGCCTGGTTGCCGTTCGAGACCCTCTACAGCCTGGATGCGATTTGCCGCACGCTGTGGCGCCTGGCCGTGAGCAAACGCCGGCTGCTGCAATGGAACCCCTCGCGGGATGACGAACGCACCAGTGCCGATACCCTGCAAGCGTTCTATCGCGAACAATGGGTACAACCCGGGCTGGTGCTGTTGCTGGTGGGGGCATTGGCGATGCGCCCGAGTGTGCTGTTGCTGGCCGCCCCCATCCTTGCCCTGTGGCTGCTTGGCCCGGCCCTGGCCTGGTGGCTCAGCCGCACGCGGGGGCGCAGCGCGTTCGCGCCGCAGGCACAGGAGCTGCGGTTTCTGCATCGGCTGGCCCGGCGCAACTGGGCGTTCTTCGACCGGCATGTCGGGCCTGATGAAAACTGGCTGCCACCTGACAACCTGCAGGAACCGCCTTTCCCCAGCATCGCCCACCGCACGTCGCCGACCAACATCGGCATGGCCCTGCTTTCGCACCTGGCAGCCCATGATTTCGGCTACCTGACTGCCGCCCGACTGTTCCAGCGCCTGACCCAGATGCTCGACAGCATGGGCCAGCTGGAGCGCTACAAGGGGCACTTCTACAACTGGTACGACACCCAGACCCGAACACCATTGCACCCGCTCTACATCTCTGCGGTGGACAGCGGCAACCTGGCCGCCCTGCTGCTGACGCTGCGGCCAGGGCTGCTGGCGATGGCCGATACCCCTGTGCTGGACCGCCGCCTGAGCCAGGGCCTGCTGGACACGCTGGACATCCTGCGCGAAGCGTTCACCACCGCGGGCCGTGCCGACGACCCGCTCCAGGCCCTGGGCAAACAGCTCTGGCAAGCCCATGAACAGCCAGGCCCGCTGCCCGCCTCGCTGCTGAAACAGCTCGCCGAGCAGCTACAGGGGCTGGTCCAACAGTATGCGCCACGCGCGGGCGAGACCGACGACTGCCTGTTCTGGTTGCAGGCGCTGCACCAGCAATGCCTGGACCTGGGCGGCGAAGTGCAGGCCTTCCAGTTGCCACCTGGCAACGACGACCCCACGCTTCAGGCGCCATTGAGCTGGCGCCAGCTGGCCGAACTGCTGCCAGAGCAGTGGCCCACCGCCGAACGCCCGGCCGTGGCCGACATACGCACGCTGGCCCGCCAGCGCATCGCCCAGTCGCAAAGCCTGGCGCTGCGCATCGCCGCCATGGCCAACATGGACTTCACCTTCCTCTACGACAACCAGCGTGACCTGTTCGCCATCGGTTACAACGCCGATGAACATCGCCTCGATTCAGCCTTCTATGACTTGCTGGCATCGGAGATGCGCCTGACCAACTTCTTGGTCATCGCCCAGGGCCAGGTGCCCCAGGCCAGCTGGTTCGCCCTGGGCCGGCTGCTGACCAGCAATGCCGGGGTGCCGGTGCTGTTGTCCTGGTCGGGTTCGATGTTCGAATACCTGATGCCGCTGCTGGTGATGCCGAGCTACGAAGGCACCCTGCTCGACCAGACCTGCCAGGCCGCCGTCGAGCGGCAGATCGACCACGGCAACGTGCTGGGCATCCCCTGGGGCGTTTCAGAGTCGGCCTACAACGCCCTGGACGCTCACCTGAACTACCAATATCGGGCCTTTGGCGTACCGGGCCTGGGCCTCAAGCGCGGCCTCGGCGAAGAACGGGTGGTCGCCCCCTACGCCAGTGCGCTTGCCCTGCTGGTGGCGCCAGGCGCCGCCTGCCGAAACCTGCAACGCCTGTGCACGCTGGGGCTGGCCGGCCGCTTCGGGTTGTACGAGGCCATTGACTACAGCGAGTCACGGCTGCCCCCCGGCCAGCAGGCCGTGGTGATCCGCTCGTTCATGGCCCACCACCAGGGCATGAGCTTGCTGGCCCTGACCTCCCTGCTGCTGGACAAACCCATGCAACGGCGCTTCGCCTCAGACCCGCAGTTTCAGGCAAGCATGCTGCTGTTACAGGAGCGCGTACCGAAAACGGCCGCGCCCTACCTGCACACCCTGCAGGCCCCGGCCCTGGACGCTGCGGGCCAAACCGGCGAGACACGCTTGCGGGTGTTCAGCGAGCCGAATCGGCGTCACCCCGCCGTGCAGTTGCTGTCCAACGGCCGCTACCACGTCATGGTCAACCATGTCGGCAGTGGCTACAGCAAGCGCGACGCGATGGCGCTGACACGGTGGCGCGAGGACGCCAGCTGCGACGCCCTGGGCAGCTTCTGTTACCTGCGTGACGTCGCCAGCGCAGCGTTCTGGTCAACCACCTACCAACCGACGCGGCATCGCGGCAAGAACCAGGAGGCGATCTTCAGTGATGGCCGCGCCGAGTTCCGCATCCGTGAAGGCGACTTCGACTGCCACACCGAAATAGCCGTTTCCCCCGAGGACGACATCGAACTGCGGCGCCTGCACCTGACCAACCATGGTGACCAACAGCGCACCCTGGAGCTGACCAGCTACGCCGAGGTGGTGCTGGCACCCGCCCTTGCCGATGCGCTGCACCCGGCGTTCAGCAAGCTGTTCGTGCAGACCGAACTGGTCCGCCCGCTGCAGGCCATCATCTGTTCCCGGCGGCCGCGCTCGCAGCAGGACGCCGTGCCGTGGATGTGCCATGTGCTCGCGGTGCATGGCGCCGACATCGATGCCGTGTCCTACGAAACCGACCGCGCCCGCTTCATAGGGCGCGGCCGCACGCTGGTCGCCCCGGCGGCCCTGGACGCGCAGACAGAGGCCTTGTCCGACAGCGCCGGGGCGGTGCTTGACCCGATCGTGGCGATCCGCTGCCGTATCAGCCTGGCACCCGGCCAGAAAGCCACGGTCGACCTGGTCACAGGGGTGTCCGACAGCCGCGACGCCTGCCTGCAGCAGATCGCCAAGTACCGCGACCGGCACCTGGCCGACCGGGTGTTCGACCTCGCCTGGCCACACAGCCAGGTGCAGTTGCGCCAGCTCAACGGCTCGCTCAGCGATGCCAGGCTGTTCGAGCAGATGGCCGCTTCGGTGATCTACCCCAATGCGGCGCTACGGCCCAGCGGCGTCCTGCTGGCCGACAACCGGCGCAGCCAGTCAGGCCTGTGGGGCCAAGGGCTGTCGGGGGACCTGCCGATCGTGCTGGTGCAGATCAGCGACCCGGCCAACATCAACCTGGTCAAGCAGATGGTGCTTGCCCATGCCTATTGGCGACAGAAGGGCCTGGCCCTGGACCTGGTGATCTGGAACGAAGACCAGGCCGGTTACCGCCAGCAATTGCAGGATCTGATCATGGGCATCGTCACCTCCGGCAGCGAGGCTGCGCTGCTCGACCGCCCCGGGGGCATCTTTGTGCGCCCCGCACAGCAGCTGTCGGCAGAGGACCGCACCCTGGCCCTTTCGGTAGCGCGGCTGGTGCTCAGCGACAGCCTTGGCACCCTCGCCGAACAACTGCACCACCGCCGCACACCGCCCGCACCCGCCGCGTTCGAGCCAGCCCCGGCAGCCCCGCAGGCGAAAGCCGATAGCCCCGCGCCGGCCCCCGCACCCGCGCTGATGCTTGCCAACCGCTACGGGGGGTACAGCAGCGACGGCCAGGAATACGTCATCCACCACGACCAGGCTCAGCCCCCCCCGGCGCCCTGGGCCAATATCCTCGCCAACCCGCAGTTTGGCAGCGTGCTGTCGGAGGCAGGCAGTGCCTATACCTGGTACGAGAACGCGCACGAGTACCGGCTGACACCCTGGCACAACGACCCGGTTTGCGACCCCAGCGGCGAAACCCTCTACCTGCGTGACGAGGACAGCGGCCAGTACTGGTCACCCACGCCGATGCCGTGCCCCGGCCCTGGCCGCTATCGCACCCGCCATGGCTTTGGCTACAGCGTCTTCGAATACACCGACGACGGCCTGGACAGTGAGTTATGGGTACATGTCGCGCTGGATGCACCAATCAAGTTCAGCCGGCTCAAGCTGCACAACCGCTCGGCGCAGCCGCGGCGGTTGTCGCTGACCTGCTACGTCGAGTGGGTGCTGGGTGACCTGCGCAGCAAGTCGGCCCTGCATGTGGTCAGCGAGATCGACCCGGTCAGCGGCGCCTTGTTTGCCCGCAATAGCTATGCCGAGGGGTTTTCCAGGCATGTGGGGTTTGTCGATTGCGACCTGCCCTTTTACGGTATTACCTGCGACCGCAGCGAGTTCCTTGGGCGCAATGGCGATTGCCAGGCACCGGCCGGGATGCGCCAGGCACGCTTGTCGGGGCGCACGGGCGCGAGGCTGGACCCGTGCGCGGCGGTGCAGGTCAGCGTGCTGCTGCAGCCTGGTGAACGCCGAGAGGTGGTGTTTCGCCTGGGTGCCGGACCTAACGCCGAAGCTGCCAGCCGCTGTGTACAGCAATACCGCGGGCTGCGCGCGGCCATGGATGCGCTGGAGAAGGTGCGGGCCTACTGGCGCCAGACCTTGGGCAGCGTGCAGATCGAAACCCCGGAGCCGTCGCTGGACGTGCTGGCCAACGGCTGGTTGCTGTACCAGGTGATTGCCTGCCGCTTCTGGGCGCGCAGCGGTTACTACCAGTCTGGCGGCGCCATCGGCTTTCGCGACCAGTTGCAAGACAGCATGGCCATGCTCCACGCCGCCCCGGCCCTGGCGCGCCAGCACCTGCTCGACTGCGCCGGTCACCAGTATGCCGAAGGCGATGTGCAGCACTGGTGGCACCCACCCCTGCAACGGGGTGTACGCACCCGCTGCTCGGATGACCTGCTGTGGCTGCCACTGGCAACCAGCCGCTACGTGGCGCTGACCGGTGACCGCGCGGTGCTCGACGAGCCGGTCGGCTACCTGGAGGGGCGTGCGCTGAACGCGGGTGAAGAGTCCTATTATGACCTGCCCACCCAGGCGAACCTGGTCGAGAGCCTGTACCAGCATTGCCAGCGCGCCCTCGGGCGTGCCCTGCAGTATGGCGCCCACGGCCTGCCGTTGATGGGCAGCGGGGACTGGAATGACGGCATGAACCGCGTCGGTGAACAAGGCCTTGGCGAAAGCGTGTGGCTGGGGTTCTTCGGCCACGAGGTGTTGCGGGCATTCGCCAGCGTTGCCCTGCGCCATGGCGACAGCGGCTTCGCCCTGCAGTGCAGCCGGCAGGCCGCCACCCTGGCCGAGCACCTGGAGCAGCATGCCTGGGACGGTGACTGGTACCGCCGCGCCTGGTTCGACAACGGCCAGCTACTCGGCTCGGCAAGCAACCAGGAGTGCCGCATCGACTCCGTGGCGCAGAGCTGGGCGGTGCTTTCCGGGGTTGCCCCGCCGGCGCGCGCGCAGGCCGCCATGGCGGCGCTGGACAAGCACCTGGTGCGCCGCGACATCGGTATCGTCACACTGCTCGACCCACCCTTCGACCACGGCGACCTGGACCCCGGCTACATCAAGGGCTACCTGCCCGGCGTGCGCGAAAATGGCGGCCAGTACACCCACGCGGCCATCTGGGCAAGCATGGCCTATGCCCGCCTGGGCGATGCCGCCAAGGCCTGGGAACTGCTGCGCTTGATCAACCCGGTGCGCCAGGGTGCTAGCGGGCTGATCGAAACCTACAAGGTCGAACCCTATGTGATGGCCGCCGATGTCTATGCCGTCGCCCCCCATGCCGGGCGCGGTGGCTGGAGCTGGTACACAGGCTCGGCGGGCTGGATGTACCGGCTGATCGTGGAAAGCCTGCTGGGCCTGCAACGCTGCGGTGACACCCTGCGGATCGAGCCGCTGCTGCCAGCGGACTGGCCAGGTGTAACCCTGCACTACCGTTTTGGCAGCACCCCGTACCGCATAGAAGTGCGCAACGGCGCTGACACCGAACTGACCCTGACCCTCGACGGCCAGCAACTGGCCCAAGCGGTGCTGCCACTCAAGGATGATGGCGTGTTGCACCAGGTGATCGCCGAGTACCAGCCGTCAGCCTTGCCCACCCATTGAGGCCTGCCGC
>NZ_JANIAG010000007.1:0-68766 GCF_028682155.1 Pseudomonas sp. 39004 | reverse complement strand
GTTGCTTGTCCTGGTCATACAGCACATCCACCAGGTTCACGAACCGCTGCTGCGCGGCCAATGAGCAGTCGGACAAATCGCCCAGCCCATCAATGACCCACTCATCGTACTGCGCCGCCAGTGCCAGGTAATCGATGACCGCAGTAGGCTGTTCGCACAGGTCGTCGAAAGCAAGCATCACCTGCCGACCTTGATGGGCCAGTGCGCGCAGGCTGCGTTTGTTGATATCCAGCGTGGCAGGCTGCGCGCCCGGCACGTTCAGTGCCTGGCGCTGCTCGGCGGTGCCGGGCCACACATAGTGACCTTGGGTAAACCGCTGGTGCTCGCGGTTGGCTGGCAGGCTGCGAAAATCGGTGTCGCCGCCGACTTCCAGCACCTGCATTCGGCCGTTGATCAGGCGGATCACCGGCAGAAAACGTTCATGGTAAAGCGGGTTGGGCAACAGCCCTTCCGGTGCGTAGTTCGACGTGACCAACAGCCATATCCCACGCTCGAACAACGCGGTGAACAGCCGGGTGAGCAGCATGGCATCGCCAATGTCATGCACATGGAATTCGTCGAAACACAGCACTCGACACTCGCCGAGCAGCTCGTCCAGCGTCGCCCCGAGGGCATCGTCCAGCGCCCGGTGGCGGTGCATGCCCTGGTGCAGTCGGGCAAAGAAATCATGGAAGTGCAGGCGCCGCTTGGTCGCAACCGGCACAGCCTGGAAAAAACCGTCGAGCAGCCAGCTTTTGCCCCGGCCGACCGAGCCATGCAGGTAAAGGCTGCGTGGTTGTCCGTTTTCCAGCTGCGCCAACTGCTCGGCCATGCACTGGATGACCCGCCGCTGACCCTCGCTGAGCTGGTAGCCACGGCTGCTGGCCTTGTCCTCGAACCAGGCCAGCAATTCGCTCTGAGGGGCAGCGCTTGCGCGCAGGCGCTGGCCGAGCTGACGCAGCGGGGTAGGGATCCAGGCAGGCAAATCGATAGCTCCGTGGTCGAGGGGGCGCAGCTCAGCTTGCGCGAAGGCCGCCATTTTGACCAATAGAGAAAGCAGTGGGCAATGATCGCCTGACGAGATAGGTCGGGAGGCTCTCAGCTTTTACGTTCCAGTTGGCGCTCGATCATGTACTTCACCGCCAAGCGGCGTTCCTTGAGGTGGCGCAGGTCTTCGTCGACGAAATTGCCAGCGGAGATCGACTCGGCGGCCAGCACCTGGTTGTCGATGTCCATGTACTCGTCCAGCAGCCGGTCCAGGGCCTTGTCCTGCTGGCGACGTTGCTGGACGATTTCGCGGGGGTAGTGCAAGTCCTGGTAAAGGTCGTGTGAGACAGGCATGGGTGCCTCCTTGGTCAATGCAGTGCGCTTATCTGATTGGAAGGGTGAAATACGATTGTGTTGACGCGGGGCAGGGGGAAAGCGACGGGTGGTTGCCGGGGATGGGCGCTTCGCACCGGTGACGAAGAGTAACTTGCTGTTTTAAAGCATTTTTTTTCATCAAGGGGGTTCACAGGTCGAAAGAATGTTGTTAAAGTGCCGCGCATTCCACGACAACAACCCAGTTGTCAGGCAGTTGGAATTGTCAGAGCAGCAATTGCTGCATCCGATACAGGGGCGTCGCCAAGCGGTAAGGCAGCAGGTTTTGATCCTGCCATGCGTTGGTTCGAATCCAGCCGCCCCTGCCATTTTCTGTTTCACATTACCTGTTCTTTTCTCGGTGCTTAGCAAGATAAGCGCTGGGTTTTCTCGTTTCCGGCGTTTGTGCCTGCCCTTGTCGCCGGTAAGCCGGCGACAAGGGCAGGGGGTGCAAACTACGCCGAGGTGCGCAAGAGTTCACTCAGCACACGCGCCAGTTCATCGGCCTGCACAGGCTTCTGCATCACCAGGCTACCCGGCAACTCCAACCCCTCCAGCTCTGCATAACCGGTCAGAAACACCACCGGCAAACGCGGGTGCCGTTCGCGCGCCGCCAGCGCCAACTGCGCGCCGTTGAATTCGGGCATGGCAAAGTCGGTCAGCAACAAGTCAATCTCGTCATCGAGCAAGGCCAGGGCCTGCTCACCGCTGTGCGCCTGACGCACCTGATAGCCGTACTGGCGCAGCACATCGCCGAGCATGTCGCGTACCAGGTGGTCGTCATCCACCAGCAGCACCGTGCGGTTGTGGCCACTTGCACTGGTCGGCTGGGCAAGCAGTGGGGCCACCGGTTCGCTCTGCACGTGATCCTTTACCGCCGGCAGGTACACTGCCACCTGGGTGCCGCGACCAGGCTCGGTGTCGATGCGCACGCCACCGCCCGACTGCTTGGCAAAGCCGAATACCTGGGCCAGGCCCAGGCCCGAGCCCTTGCCGATGTCCTTGGTGGTGAAGAAGGGCTCGAACACCTTGGCCAGCACGTCTTCGCTCATGCCGCAGCCGGTGTCGCGGATGCTCAGCATCACGTACTCGCCGGGGTCAGGGTCTTCCGGGCGCTGAGGGCGGGCCTCGATGTGGGTGTTGCGGGTCGAGAGGGCCAGTTGGCCGCCGTCCGGCATGGCATCCCGGGCATTGATCGCCAGGTTGAGGATGATCATCTCGGTCTGGGTCGGGTCGGTCAGTGCCTGCCACAGGTTCGGGTCCAGGTCCAGGCGCACCGACACGTTGCCGCCAAGGGTGCGGCGCAGCAACTCCTCAAGGCCGGCCAGGGTCCGGTTCAGGTTCAGTGGCACCGGCTCCAAGCGCTGGCGTCGGGAGAAGGCCAGCAACTGCGATGTCAGCTTGGCACCCCGTTCGCCCGCTTCGCGAATATGCGTGAGGCGGGTGCGTGCCTTGTTCAGGTCGGCCTTGTTCAGGTCGCGCTCAAGGAAGCTGGCACCGGTGAGGATCACTGTCAGCAGGTTGTTGAAGTCGTGCGCCACGCCAGCGGTCAGTTGGCCGACTGCTTCCAGGCGCTGCATCTGTTGCAACGCGGCCTCGATGCGCTCGCGCTCGGTGATTTGCTCACGCAGGCGGGTGTTGGCCTCGGCCAGCCCCAGGGCCGCCTCGCGCTCGCTGGTGATGTCGCGGGCCACCACATACAGCAGGGTGTCTTCCGGTACCACTACCCAGGACAGCCAGCGCTGCTGGCCGCCGGCATGCAGGATGCGCCCGACGAAGCGCGCGCTGGTGCGGCCGTGGGCGAGGGCGGCCAGTTCGGTGAGCAACAGTTCTTGATCGGGTTCGGGTAACAGGTGCAGCAGCGAGGCCTGGCTCAGCCGCTCGCGGGAGAAGCCCAGGCTCGCCTCCCAGGCCGGGTTGAGCGCGACCGGGGTGAGGTCTTTGTTCAACACCGCCAGCAGGTCCTGCGACAGCTCCCAGGCACGGTCACGTTCACGGGTGCGGCGTTCGACGCGTTCACCGAGCATCTCGTTGAGTTGCTTGAGGGCTTGGGTGGCCTGGCGCTGGGTATGGATGTCCTGCAGCACGCCGGAAAAGCGCACGCACTGGCCGTCGACGAACTGGGTCTGGCCGCTGCTGAGCAGCCAGCGCGGTTCCAGGCCGGCGAGTAGTGCGCTACGGAATTCGACCCGGTAGTGGCCGCCGCTCTCGGGGCGCATGGCTTGCTGCACGGCGTCACGGACCATGGCGACGTCATCGGGGTAGATGCCGGCCAGGAACACGTCCATGCTCATTTCGGTGCTGGTGGGCAGCCCGAACAAGGTTTTGCAGCGGTCGTCCCACAGCAGCAGGCCTTCTTGTGGGCGCAGGTCCCAGGTGCCCATGCCGGCGGCGTCGATGGCGATGCGTGCGCGCGCTTCGACATCTGCCAGCGCTTCTTCGGCGCGGCGCCGGCGCTGGCGTTCCTGTACCTCGGTCAGGGCCCGGCGCACGGCCTTGGGCAGCAGGGGCAGGTTTTTCTTCAGCACATAGTCGGTGGCACCCAGGCGGATCATCTCCACCGCGTGCTCTTCACCGTAAATGCCGGAAAGGAAGATGAACGGGGTGTCCGGTGCCAGGCGCTGGGCAATGGCCAGCACGTCGGTGCCGGACGAGCCGGGCAGCACGCAGTCGCAGAGGATCAGGTCGTAATGAGCCTCGCGCAGCGCGTGTTCGACCCCGATATGGTCGAACACCAGCTGCGACTCAACGTGCAGCCCGCTGCGCTCCAGGCGCAGCAGGGTCAGCTCGGCGTCCATCGAGCTGTCTTCGACCATCAGCAGTTTCAGCGGCGTTGGCAGCATTTTTGCGGTGGCCTCAATTGCTGCTGCGGCGGTTCAGGCGCAGCGAGCCGGGTGGCGGTTCGTTGAGCACGGCCCAGAACACCCCGAGGTCGGAGATGGCGGCGACGAACTCTTTGAATTCCACGGGCTTGACCACGTAGGCATTGACCCCCAGCTCGTAGGCGCGCAGCAGGTCGGGTTCCTCTCGCGACGAGGTCAGCATCACCGTCGGGATACTGCGCAGGTCAGGGGTGGAACGGACTTCCTTGAGCACTTCCAGGCCATCGACCTTGGGCAGCTTGAGGTCCAGCAACAGCACGGCGGGGTTGCCGTCGTCGCGTGCAGCATAGGCATTGCGGCGCAACAGGTAGTCCAGGGCATCGGCGCCGTCACGCAGCACGATGACTTCGTTGGCCAACTGGCTGCGCTCCAGGGCCAGCAGGGTGAGCTCCAGGTCCCGGGGGTTGTCTTCTACCAGCAGGATGGGTTTGAGCATGATGGTACAGGGGCCTCATGTAGTCGCGGCAGGCCGCGGGAGGGTGAAGTGGAAACTGGCGCCCTGGTCGATCTGGCCTTGCGCCCAGACGCGGCCGTCATGGCGCTCGATGATGCGGCGTACGCTTGCCAGGCCGATCCCGGTGCCTTCGAAGTCTTCCATCCGGTGCAGGCGCTGGAATACGCCGAACAGCTTGTTGGCGTAGGCCATGTCGAACCCCACGCCGTTGTCGCGGATGCACACCTCGACTTCGCCCTGATGCACCTGGGCGCTGATTTCGATACGCGCCGGGTCGCGTCCACGGGTGTACTTGATGGCGTTGCCGATGAGGTTCTGCAGCGCCAGGTTGATGAACGCCGGGTCGGCAATCACCTTCGGCAGCGTGGCGATGTCCCAGACGATTTCGCGGCCCTGGTAGTCCGGGGCCAGCTCGGTGCGAATGGCGTCGACCAGGGCATTGAGGTCGACATCCGACAAGCGCAGGGCCGAGCGGCCCATCTGCGAGAAGTTCAGCAGGTTGTCCACCAGGCTGCCGGCAAAATGCGCCGCTTCTTCTATATGCTGCAAAAAACGTCGACCGCGTTCGCTCAGGCCCTGGCCCTCGATCTCGCCCAGCAACTCGGTGTAGCCGGCGATATGCCGCAAGGGCGCACGCAGGTCGTGGGACACGCTGTAGGAAAAGGCTTCGAGTTCCTTGTTCGAACGGCGCAGCTCGCCTGCCAGTTGCGCCAGCTCTTCGGCCTTGCGCAGGACGATGCCGAGCACGGCGGTGCGCAGTTCAACCACACCTTCGACGATCAACGGGTCCCAGGGTTGGCAGTAGCCGCGCACGTCTTCCTGCCAGCGCTCGAAGCTGTGCCGCGGGTCCAGCTGGCCTTGCGGGCCGAGCTGTTTGGCAGGCTGCCCGGCCCAGTTCACCGTGCGCACCTGTTCAGGGCGGAACCACACCAGGTAGTGCGAATGGATTTGCGAGATGGCCACCGCCAGCACACCGCCGACATGCGCCGCCAGCTCAGGCAACTCGTCGATGTCGCGGCGTACGTTGTCGCTGTGGAACACCGTGTCTTCACCGCGCTGGGCCAACCAATGCACCAGCGCCGTGACTTGCGCTTGCGGTGGCGTCTTGCCGATCAGGTCGCAGCGGTCGGCCGAGATCACCGCAGCGCCGCAGGCGTCGGCGAACTCCAGCAAAACTTCGGGCAGGTCGCGCAGGCCGTCACTGACGCTGTCATGGTCGGCCATCGACGAAATCATGCGCACGATGTGCTGGCGCAGGTCGAGCAGTTTGCGCGTGCTGGCGTGGGACTCCCGCGATTCGATCTGCAGCGACAGCACGCTGGCCAGCAGCTCGCAGGCGGTGCGGGTAGGCAGGCCTACCGGACGCGGCTGATCATGGTGGCAGGACACCAGCCCCCACAGCTGCCCGTCGACCACGATCGACAGCGACATCGACGCCAGGGTGCCCATGTTGCGCATGTATTGCAGGTGCACCGGCGACACGCTGCGCAGCGCAGCGAAGCTCATGTCCAGTGCCTTGCCGGTACGCGGGTTGGCGGCGGGCACCAGCGGCGAGGGCTGGTAGTTAACGTCTTCGATCACGCGGATACGGTTGACCCGATACAGCTCGCGGGCCTGGCGCGGGATGTCCGAAGCGGGGAAGCACAGGCCCAGGTAGCTGGGGTAGCCTGGGTCGGCCACCTCGGCCAGCACCTGACCGTTGCCTTCGCTGTCGAAACGGTACGCCTTGACCCGGCCAAAACCGGTGATGCGCTTGAGCTGTTGCACCGACTGCTGCAGCAACTCCTCAAGGCTGGCAGCCAGGTGCAGGTTGCCGACAAAGCTGCGCACCAGTGGGTAGTAATCACCTTGCTCGGCCGCGTTCGCAGGCCTGCGCACCGGCTCGAACTCGACGATCAGCACCTGGTCGTGACGGTGGGCCATTACGCGCAATGGCTCGGTGCAGGGGGCGCCCTGGCGCAGGCGCACATCGCCTATATGGAAAGGAAAAGCCTCGTCGTCGGGCAGGCGGGCAAGGTGCGCCCGTACATCGAAGGCGTCACTGACCAGGTCGCCAACCGTACAGCCCAGCAGCTCCCTGGCCGGCAAGCCGAGCCAGCGCTCGGTGTTCTCGCTGGCCTGGAGGACGCGCAGGTCGGTTTCGTCCAGCACCAGCAGAAACCCGTGGGGCTGGATGCTGCCAGGCACCTGGATAGGCTCCTGGGCACAGCGCTCTGCGGCCTCGGCGAATGGGTTGTCTGCAGTCATCAATGAAAACGCTCCTGTCATGCCTGTCCATGCATGCCGCATCTGTCTGGCACGGGATGAGGGTAGCCATGCACCGTACCAGAATGTCGGCTGATTTGCCGGCTCATGGCCATTGGAGGCACTGTGCGACGAGGGGTTCGCTGATGAAGAAGATTTTTTCCTGACGGCTGTCGGGGAGTGGCCTTGAACACGCGCTATCGCTTTCTCGCTAATACCAAAAAATGGCTTGAAGCCATCAATGATATTCCAACGCGCTGCTACGCTCAGGTGAGCACACAGCGACAAGGATTATCAAGTGACGGAACGCTTTGTGGCCGCGTTGTTGGGCCTGATGTTGAGCGGCAGTGCCGTAGCGGCTGACTTTCTCGTGGAAGTACGGGTGCTGGTGCAGCGCGGCTGCATGCTCGTCAACCAGACGCGCGACGCTGGCGCACAAGCGTTGGGTCGGATCGACCTGGGTAGCGCTGCGCGTCTGGATGGCCCTGATGCGCCTTTGAGCGGCGTACTCCTCAACCAACGGCCGCCACGCCTTGAATGCAACCCTGACACGCCCTACCAGGTGCGGGTCGATGGCGGCCAGCACGGTGGCGCAGGTGAGCTGCGCTTTCTGGCCAACGACGACGGCAAGGCCCGGCCCATTCCTTATCGCTTGTACCGCGACGCTGCCTGGCGCGAACCGGTTGCGGTCGATGTGGCGCATTCGGCACGGGTGCCGGACAGCGGGTCCATAGAACTGCCGTTATACGCCCGTATCGACAAACTGGCCTGGGTGCCACGGGCAGGCCTGTATGGCGACCTGCTCAAAATCACGGTCACCTGGTAGGGACGCCACCATGCACAAGGACGCGACGCCATGAACCGCACCTCGATCCTGCTGCTTACCCTTGGCCCGCTGCTGTTGCCCGGCGGTATGGCCCATGGCACCACCACCGGTTTCATCCAGGCACGGCTAGTGATCAGCGCGGCCTGCCAGATCAGCAGCGGCACCGACCAGCCCGCGACCCTGGGCAACCCCGGCCTGATGGACTTCGGTGAACGCGGCCCGAACTGGGACCAGCCACTGCGCAGTCGGGTCGACGAAGTGGCCGGCGAAGGCAGCTTGCAGATCAGCTGCACGCCCGAGGTGCGGGCCTTCAATGTGCGGATCAATGGCGGCTTGAATGGCAGCGACGGTGTGCGACGCCTGAGCAACGGCCGTGAACTGATCCCTTATCAACTGGCGGTAGACCCAGGCGGCAACAGCCGCTACGGCATCGGCCAGGCGCGCGCCTTCACCATCAGCAGCACCCAGCAGATTCCGATTCCGATTTACGGCGTGGTGGTGGCGCAACCGCGCGCGCTGCCTGCCGGGCTGTACCGCGACACCCTGAGAGTGACCCTGGACTGGTAACCACGCAAGGAGACTCCGATGCGAACGAACCTCACCCACTGCATCCTCGCCGGCCTCGGTTTGGCCTTGGCTTCCCAGGCCCAGGCCGCCACGGTGACCGGCAACATCACCTCGACGCTGACACTGATCTCGGCCTGCCAGGTCAACGGCAGTTCCGCGAGTTCAGGGTTGAACTTCGGTGCCCTCGACTTCGGTACCCAGGATGCCCTGTTCGGCACCGCCAACGCACAAGTGCTTGGCGGTAGCGGTGGCGCCATGAGCATCCTGTGCTCGGCGGGCACCATACCGGCGATCCGCGTGCGGGCCGGTAGCCACGATGGCCAGTCCAGCGGCGGCACGCGTGCGCTCGCCGACGGTGCCGGCAACTTCGTGCCGTATGACTTCTACACCGACACCGGGCGCACCCAGGTGCTGGTCATCGACGCCACCATCACCTTGCCGACCAGCACCGGCGTGGCGCAAACCGTCAACCTGTACGGCCAGGCACGCGGCAAGGCTGGGCTGCCGGCGGGGGTGTACACCGACACCGTGGCGGTCGAGCTGACGTTCTGAGCCATGCGCGCCTGGCTGGCAGGTGGCCTCACGGGTATCGCTGTGCTGCTGGCGACGCCCCTGGGTGCGGCGCCCACCAGCACGTTCCAGGTGTCTGCACAGATCGTCGCCGGCTGCCTGGTGGTCGGGGGCGTGAGCAATTACGGAGCGCTCAACTTCGGCACCCAGTCGGCGCTGGCCAGCGGCACCCTGAGTACCTCGCTGGGAGGCAGCACGGTGACCTTCCAGTGCACCCCAGGCGTGGCCTTGAGCATGAGCCTGGACGGCGGGCAGAACAACGCCAGCGGCACGCGCAACCTCAAACGCACGGGCGGCACGCAAGTGCTGGCCTACCAGTTGTACCGCGACGCGGCCTACAGCCAAGCCTTTGGCATCGGCCAGAGCGTGGCGGTCAGTTACACCGACCCCACGGCGATCAAGTTGCCCGTGTATGGCCGAACCCAGTTGACCGGCACGCTGCCGGCAGGGACCTACACCGATGTAGTGCAAGTGACGGTGACCTGGTGAAACAGCCGGCACCAATTACAGCAATCTAAGGAGAGTGGCATGGGGGCAGGCGCGAAGTGGGCGCATGGTTTGATCGGGTTGTTGCTGCTGGCAGGCCTGCCGGTGGGGGCCGCCACCTCGGTGCTGATCTGGCCGATTGACCCGGTGCTGGAGGCCGACCAGAAGGCCGGTGCGCTGTGGCTGGAAAACCGCGGCAGCGCCCCGGCCAACTTGCAGGTGCGGGTGTTCGCCTGGCGCCAGGGGGAGTACCAGGAGCAGTTTCAGCCGCAGCGTGACATCATTGGCAGCCCGCCAGTGGCCAACATCGCCCCCGGGCAGAAGCAGCTGATTCGCCTGACCCGCACTGGCAGCTCGCCCGCCGGCCAGGAGCAGGCCTATCGCATCATCATCGATGAAATCCCCCCGGCGATACCGGCCGATCCCGCCAGCCAGGGCGCCACGGCCGCCATCCGCCTGCAGATGCGCTACTCGGTGCCGCTGTTTGTCTACGGCGAAGGCTTGTGGGGCAAGGCCGACCCCGAGGGCAAGCGCAACGCCGAGGGTGTGGGCAAGCCGCAATTGAGCTGGCGCGCGGTGACGGTGCAGGGCAAGCCCTACGTGGAACTGCGCAACACCGGCCCGGTGCATGCGCGCCTGACCGACATGGTGGTGCAGCAAGGCAGCCAGAGCAAACCATTGGCCGAAGGCCTGCTGGGCTATGTGCTGCCCGGTGCCAGCATGCGCTGGCCTGCACCACTGGCGCCGAGCGCCGGCAGCGTGCTCAAGGGGCGGGTCAATGGCCAGAGCGCGGCGGATGCCATCCGCCAAGGGCAATGAGCCAGCAATTGAATGAAGGGCAGGGGCCAGGGAGGACCCGGCAATGGTTGGAAACCGTGTGTGAACTGGCTGTCGGCGACAACGCGCCGCTGGTGCCTGGTGCTGGCCATGTTCGGCCCCTGCCTGGTGCTGGCCGACGACCTGCCACCACCACCCACGGAGATGTCCGCCACCGCCGATGCCACGCTGTACCTCGACCTGTTGGTGAACCAGATGCCCAAGGCTGAGCTGGTGCCGGTGCAGCAACGGGCCGGGCGCCTGTACTTGGGCAGCGATGTGTTGCGTGCTGCCGGTATCAGCCTGCCGGGCGAGCCCCAGGGCGAACTGGCCCTGGATGCGGTGCCAGGCCTGCACACCGACTACGACAGCGCGAACCAACGCCTGCTGTTGCAAGTACCGCCTGCCTGGCTGCCGGGCCAACAGGTCGGCGACCGCAGCCTGTACCCGGCCAGCGATGCACGCAGCAGCTTCGGCGTGTTGTTCAACTACGACCTGTACCTCAACGATACCGATGAAGGCGGCACCTACCTGGCGGCCTGGAATGAACTGCGCCTGTTCGATAGCTGGGGAACGTTCTCCAGTACCGGTCAGTGGCGCCAGTCGTTCAATGGTGCGCAGGCCGACCAGACGCGCCAGGGCTTCCTGCGTTACGACAGCACCTGGCGCTTCACGGATGAACAACGCCTGCTCAGTTACGAAGCCGGTGATTTCGTCACCGGTGCTTTGCCCTGGACCAGCTCGGTGCGGGTCGGCGGCCTGCAACTGTCGCGAGACTTCGCCGCCCGTCCCGACCTGGTCACCTACCCACTGCCTGCATTCGCCGGTGAAGCGGCGGTACCGACCTCGCTCGACCTGTTCATCAACGGCTACAAGTCCAGTACCACTGAGCTGCAGCCGGGCCCTTACACCCTGACCAACGTGCCGTTCATCAACGGCGCCGGCGAGGCGGTGGTGGTGACCACCGACGCCCTTGGCCGGCAGGTGTCGACCACGCTGCCGTTCTATGTCACCAGCAGCCTGCTGCAAAAAGGCCTGTCGGACTTTTCGGTAGCTGCCGGTAGCCTTCGCCGCGACTACGCGGTGCGCGACTTCAGTTACGGCCCAGGCGTCGCCTCGGGCAGCCTGCGCTATGGCCTGAGCGACAGCTTTACCCTCGAAAGCCACATCGAAACCTCTGAATCGCTTTTGCTGGGCGGGCTGGGTGGCAACATGCGGGTGGGCAACTTCGGGGTGCTCAACGCGGCCTTGGCGCAGAGCCAGTTCGAGGGCGAGAAGGGCCATCAGGTCGCCCTCGGCTACCAGTACAACAGCCAGCGCATCGGCTTCAGCTACCAGCGCCTGCAGCGCTATGGCGACTATGCCGACCTGTCACGGGTCGACAGCCCGGACATGCAGCTGAGCCAACGCAGCGAGCAGGTCACCGTCAGCCTCAACCTCAACGAATACGGCAGCCTCGGCGCCGGCTATTTCGATGTCCGGGCCGGGGACGGTTCGCGCACACGGCTGATCAACCTCAGCTGGAGCAAGTCGCTATGGGGCAACACCAGCATCTACCTGTCGGGCAACCGCGAGGTTGGTGATAGCCAGTGGGCCGTGCAGGCGCAAATGGTGATTCCGTTCGACTTCAATGGCACCTTGGCCATGAGTGTGGAACGCAGCAAGGAAGGCGAGGACCTGCAGCGGGTCAATTACAGCCGTGCGGTGCCGGTGGGCGGTGGTGTCGGCTACAACCTGGGTTACGCCACCGGTGGCAACCGCGATGCCTACCGCCAGGCCGATGCCACCTGGCGCCTGCAGTCGGTGCAGTTGCAGGCTGGTGTGTATGGCAGCAGTGGCGAGATGACCCGTTGGGCTGATGCCAGCGGCTCACTGGTGTGGATGGACGCCGGGGTGTTCGCCGCCAACCGCATCGACGACGCCTTCGTGGTAGTCAGCACCAATGGCTATGCCGATGTGCCGGTGCGCTACGAAAACCAGCAGATCGGCCGCACCGACAGCAGCGGCCATCTGCTGGTGCCGTACAGCAGCGGCTACTACCGGGGCAAGTATGAAATCGACCCGATGGACCTGCCGCCCGACATCCTGGCGCCGGAAGTGGAGCAACGCGTGGCGGTCCGTCGGGGCAGTGGTTACTTGCTGGAGTTCCCGATCAAACGTGTGCTGGCGGCGAGCATTGAGCTGGTGGATGGCAATCAGCAGGTGATCAAGCTCGGCAGCCGCGTGACCCATGAGGAAAGTGGCAGCCAGGCCGTGGTTGGCTGGGATGGGTTGGTCTACCTGGAGAACCTGTCGCCGCACAACCGCCTGCAAGTTGCGCTGGAGGGGGGCGGGCATTGCCAGGTCGAATTCGACCTGCCTGAAAGTGCAGGGTCGATCCCCTTGATTGGCCCATTGGTGTGCCGATGAAGGCCTGGCAACGAAGGTTATGGGCCAGCGCGCTGCTGCTGCCAGCAGGTGTGGCATGGGGCAAATGCACGTCAGTGCCAACCGTGCCTGCGACATTTGGCACCATCAGTTCGACCCTGGTGCGCAGCACGGTACAGACCGCTTTCAGCAGCAATTCGGGGTTGCAGTGCAACGGCTCGGTGCTCAGCGTGCTCGGCAGTGGCGATACCTTCAAGGCGACCATTCTTCCGGCCACCGGTGGCTTGGTCGGCCCCACAGGCGACGTCATTCCCTACACGTTGTATGCCGACAGCAGCACCAACTACCCGATCACCCGGGGCGTGGCCTTCGATTTCGCCCGCAACGGCATTATTGACCTGCTCGGGTTGCTCAACGGTACGCCCAAGGCGGTACCGATCTACATGCGGACCCAGATCGGCAGTAACGTTGCGGCGGGGCTCTATCAGGAAACGCTGAGCGTCGGCTGGGCCTGGAACTACTGCGACGGCATCGGCATTGGCGGTTTGTGCATCGGGCGCGACAACAGTTCCGGCACCCAGCCGCTCACGGTCAGCCTGACGGTGAGCAACGACTGCCAGATCACCACCCCCACCATCAGTTTCGGCAGTGCACCCGTGGTATCGGGGTTTGCCACGGTGAACCAGGGCGTAAGCCTGACCTGCACCAAGGGTACCAGCTACACGGTGGGGCTGGATGACGGGCAGAACGTGTCTGGCGGGCGGCGCCGGATGAAATCCGCAGCCAACAACTACCTGGCCTACGATATTTTCAAGAGCGCCAGCGCGGTGCGCTGGGGCTCGGTCACCGGGGCCCGACGTTCGAGCAGTGACGCCGACATCAACCCGGGGGCTGGCACCGGCACGGGCAGCCAGGTGTTCAACTACAACGCCAAGGTGTACACCGACCAGGCCACACCGCCGGCGGCCACCTATACCGACAATGTGACGCTGGATGTGCAGTTTTAGCGGTCGACCCTTGATGTCAACGCAGGTCGTCAACCATTTTCAGCAACGTCTCCAGCACAGCCCCGGCCAAAGCCTTCGACCGCGCCCCCGACCACCCGGCAACCGGATCAGGCGCATCGTCATGGTCCTTGAACGGCATCTCCAGCGTCAGTGACAGGCAGTCATGGGCCATCCCCACGGCATTGCACGCCAGCGTGGTATTGGCCTGCCCAGGCTCATCGCGCGTGTAGCCATGCACGGTCTGGAAGTCCGGCGTCACGCTGCACAGCGTGCTACGGAACTGTTCCTCCAGCTTCGCCAGGCGTGGCGTGTAGCCTGGGTTGCCTTCACACGCAGCGGTGAACACATGCGGGATTTCTTCGTCCCCATGCACATCGATGAATGCATCCACCCCGTACTGCTTCATCTGCGCCTGGGCAAAGAACACCTCGGGGCTGAGTTCGACGCTGGCGTCCTGCCAGGCGCGGTTGAGGTCCTTGCCTTTGAAGTTGGTGCGCAGATGCCCGAGGAAGGCACCGTCCGGGTTCATGTTGGGGATCAGGTACAGGTCGGCTTTTTCCAGCAGTTGCCGCACCTTGTCATCGTTGGCTTGCAGGCGGTCGATCACGCCCTCCATGAACCACTCGGCCATGTGTTCGCCCGGGTGCTGCTGGGCGATCAGCCACAGCTTGCGTTTGCCGGGTGCGCCGTTGCCGGCACGTAGCAAAGGGATGTCACGGCCCTGCACGCTACGGCCGCTGGCCAGCAGTTCGACCCCCGGAATCTGCTGTGCGCGTTCGATCAGTTGGTTGTGGCGGGCGCGAGGGTAGGGTTGGAAGTAGGCGAACCAGACCTGTTCGTGCTCAGCGTTCAGCTCGAACGACAAGGCCTTGCCATCGAACTGGCTGGGTACGCGGAACCACACCTGCTGGTCGTAGGAGGCCACCGCGTTGTAGCCGGCCCAGGCCTGCTTGTATGAAGATTCGTAGGCGTTATCCAGGCTGAAGCGATGGGCCTGCCCCGGTGTCAGCCCGCTGACCTTGAAGTGAAACCACTGGAAGTGGCCGCTGTGGGTGTCCGGGCGGATGGCCAGGTGCACCTGGGCTGGGTTGCTGGCATCCAGTACCTGGATGTTGCCGGAATCGAAATCGCAGTCGATCTGCAGGGGGGACAGCGTCACGGTCATCGCCGGGCTCCTTGACGGGCTTTGTTGTGGGGTTACTGTACACCGGTTGCGTGCCGGAGTGATGCAGGTGGCCTGTTGCTGCGGGTTTCATGTGCTCGGCAATAGGTTAATAGCTGTGTATTTTGCATATTAGGTTAGTTCTAAAATCAATTTCATTTATTAGCTGTCGCCCGCTACAGTCGTGGTTTTCCAGGCCCTGCAAGGAGCAGCGGATGTCCCTTCGAACCCGACTCTTGATCATCGCCGCCAGCACGTTGCTGGCCACCCAGGCATTGGCTGCCGAGCGCCTGACGCTGCGCATCGGTGACCAGAAAGGCAACATGCGCGCCCAACTGGAGGCCGCGGACGCCCTGCGCGACCTGCCATACGACATTCAGTGGGCCGAGTTCCCCGCAGCCGCGCCATTGGCCGAGGCGCTCAATGCCGGGGCAATCGACGCCGGCATCATCGGCGATGCGCCATTGCTGTTTGTGCTGGCCTCGGGGGCGCCGGTCAAGGCGGTTGCCGTTGACAAGTCCGACCCGTACGGCACCGCGCTGCTGGTCAGCCCAGAGGCGCCGTTGCACAGTGCCGCCGACCTCAAGGGCAAGCGCATCGCGACTGGCCGAGGCTCGATTGGCCATCACCTGGCCCTCAAGGCGCTGGACCAGGTTGGCCTGTCGGAAAAGGACGTCGAGTTCCGCTTCCTCGGCCCGGTCGACGCCAAGATCGCCTTGGCCAATGGCGCGGTAGACGCCTGGTCGACCTGGGAGCCCTACACCGCACTGTCGGAATTGAGCGGGCAGGGCCGGGTGCTGGTCAATGGGCGCGGCCTTTCCAGCGGCAACAGCTTCCTTGCGGCCACCGACAAGGCGCTGGAGGACGCGCCACGTCGCGCGGCGTTGCAGGACTACCTTGCGCGCCTGGCCGGTGCCCAGGTCTGGGCCAACCAGCACCTGGACAGCTACTCGAAAACCCTTGCGGCGATCATCGGCTTCCCTGAAGACGCCGCCCGCCTGCAGTTCGAACGCCGCCAACTGCGCTGGCAGGCGATCGATGCCAAGACCATCGCCGAGCAACAGGAAACCGCCGACTTCTACCAGGCCCATGGCCTGATGAGCCGGCGGCTGGACGTTGCGCCGACCTTCGCCAGCGGCTTCAGCGTGCCCGCTGCCGATTCACTGGCGGCCCAACGCTGAGCCGCTGGCAGCGGCCGCCGATCAATCCGCCAAGGTGGCGTTGTCGATCACGAAGCGATACTTCACGTCGCCTTTGAGCATCCGCTCATAACTCTCATTGATCTGATCGGCCCGGATCAGCTCGATGTCGGCAACGATCCCATGCTCGGCGCAGAAGTCGAGCATCTCCTGGGTTTCGGCAATGCCGCCGATCATCGACCCGGCAATCGCTCGGCGCTTCATGATCAGGTTGAATACGTTCGGCGATGGATGCGCCGTGGCAGGTGCCCCCACCAGGCCCAGCGTGCCATCGCGCTTGAGCAGCACCAGGAATGCATCCAACTCATGCGGCGCCGCGACAGTGTTGAGGATGAAGTCGAATGACAGGCGGTGCGCTGCCATTGCGTCGGCGTCGCGCGACACCACCACTTCATCGGCGCCCAACGCCAGCGCCGCTTCACGTTTGGACTCGGACGTGGTGAAGGCCACCACATGCGCGCCCATGGCATGGGCCAGCTTGATGCCCATGTGCCCCAAGCCACCGATGCCGACCACGCCGACCTTCTTGCCCGGCCCAGCGCCCCAGTGGCGCAGCGGGGAATACGTGGTGATACCGGCGCACAGCAGTGGCGCCACGGCCGCCAGTTGCGCTTGCGGATGGCGTACGCGCAGCACATAGCGCGCATGCACGACGATCTGTTGCGAGTAGCCGCCCAGGGTCCAGCCGGGTTCGTCGGGCGTTGGGAAGTTGTAGGTACCGATCATGCCGTTGCAGTAGTTTTCCAGCCCCGCGTCACAGTCGGCGCAGTGTTTGCAACTGTCGACGATGCAGCCGACACCGACCAGATCGCCGGCCTTGAAGCCTTTGACATGCTCACCCACGGCAGTCACCCGGCCGACGATTTCGTGGCCCGGTACACAGGGGAAGCGGGTGCCCTCCCATTCGGAGCGCACCTGGTGCAGGTCGGAGTGACAGATGCCGCAATAGTCGATGGCGATCTGCACATCGTCGGCGCCTGGCGCGCGACGGGTGATGCGGATCGGTTCGAGGGGCTGGTCGCTGGCGTGGGCGCCATAGGCGATGACGTGCATGGGGAGATCCTCGGGTGAAGAGTCGGAACAAGCAGCATGTCCGACCCTCACCGGGCAGGGGTAACTCGATTCAGCCGACGGATTGCCTGATTCTGTTGCCGGCGTCAGCGCATGGCGCGCTGAAAAACGCCATCAGCATGGCTCGCCTTCTGCGCCTTCCCTGGCCATCCACTTCAACAGCGTTGCGATGGGCACGCGGCGGTGCACTTCGTGCCGCTGCTGCGCAGCTGCATCGCCAGAGCGTTCGCGATAGCGGCTGACGATCAGGTACCGGCCATCTTCGGAGACCCGGGCCTCGAGCTCGTGCAGCAACTGTTGCCGGGCGTTGCTCTCCAGGCGCCTGAACAGCACCACGGTTGGTTGTGCATCACGCATCGGTTGGCACCCCCTGGCAGCGTGCTGGGTGGCCAGCTTTGCCCTCGGCTACCCGTTCGGCACGCTGCTGGGCGGTGTAGTCGCGCACGGCCTGATAATAGTCTGGCTGAGTGCGCAGCCTGTCGGTCAGCGGCAGCACTGCGGCGCGGCCATCCACCAGCCCACCTGCCGCTGCCGCGTTGCCCAAGGTGTCGACCGTGTCGCTGGTGTCGCCAAACGGTGCGACTGCGATGCCCAGCACCCTGCCGGTTGCATCGCGCAGGTTGTGCGTGCCGAGCAACGGCAGTTCGACGATCGGGCCATCGGCAATGTTCCACACACCGAAGGTCTGGCCAAAGTCCGAGGTGTGTCGGGCCAGCCCCATCTTCCCGGACACATCGACCAGGCCTGCCACGCCCAGGGTCGTGTTGAAGGTGAAGCGTGCAAGGCTGGTCATTGCCCGCTCGCCATTGCCTTGCAGCAGGTCGTTGAGAAATACCTTGGGCTCGCCGAAGTTGGCGGCGAAGTTGTGCACGCCCTGCTGGGTGAAATCAGGCAATGCGCTGTAGCCACGGGCGATGGGTGCCAGCAGGTAGTCATCGACACTTCGGTTGAAGGCGAACACGGCGCGGTTGGCGGGTTCGGCGGGGTCGCTGAGTTGATAGGCCACAGGCCCGCAGGCACTGGCAGGCGGCCGCTGACTGCAGCCTGCGGCGGCGAGCAGTGACAGGGCGAGTAGGGCATTGCGGGCTGAGGACCAGGCATGGGGGAGGGTGGGCATGGGCGCATTCCTGACAAGAACTGGCGCCGATGGTGTGGCCGGTTGATTGCCAGGGAATGTCCGGATTGCTTCGCGGTTGTCACTTTGTTTCCGGGTTGAAATATATGACGGCAGCTGCGCGATGGCCGTACAGTAAGCGTTTACTGTCCCTGTTCGCGGTGCCCTGGTGTGAGCCATTTGCTGATTGTCGACGATGATGTCGAAGTACTCGACCTGCTGCAGAAGTTTCTCCGTCAGCATGGTTACGAAGTCGATGTGGCCAGTGATGGCAAAGGCCTTTGGCAGGCGCTCGAACGGCGGGTGCCAGACCTGGTCATTCTTGATGTGATGCTTCCGGGCGACAGCGGCCTGGTGCTGTGCCAGCGCTTGCGTGCCGAATACAAGATGGCGGTGATCATGCTCACCGCCATGGGCGAGCTGAGCGACCGTGTGGTCGGGCTGGAGCTGGGCGCAGACGACTACCTGACCAAGCCGTTCGCTGCCCGTGAGCTGTTGGCCAGGGTGCGGGCGGTGCTGCGCCGCGCAGGCGAAAGTGCGAGCAGCCCACCCGCTGACGTGCGTACGGTACTTGAGTTCTCGGGCTGGCAACTGGAGGTGCTGCGCCGTGAGTTGCGCTCGCCAGAGGGCGTGCTGATCCCCTTGTCCACGGGCGAATTCGAACTGCTGCTGGTGTTTGCCGAGCACCCCAGGCGCGTGCTCAGCCGCCAGCAATTGCTGGACCTGGCGCGGGGTGAAGCGCACGAAGCCTATGATCGAAGCATCGATGTGCAGGTGAGCCGGCTGCGGCGCAAGCTTGAGCGCGATGACGACTGCGAGCCGCTGATCCGCACCTTGCGCAACGTCGGCTACCTGTTCAGCGCCAGCGTGAACAAACGATGAGCCCGCTTGCCTGGGTGCGCAAGGCGCTGCCACGGCCGCGGGTCACCATCGCCCGCTGGATTGCGCTCACGACCCTGGCTGCCATGCTTGGCCTGCTGCTGCTCAAGTGGCTGTTCAGTGTGCTGCTCAGTGTGTGGGCGCAACCGCCGTTGCTGGAAAGCGGCCTGATCGACAAGGTTGCCTCGGTCGCCCGCATGATCGACGCCGCGCCTGCGGCACAGCGGCCGGCCCTGGCCAGCGCAGCGGGTGATGCGGCCTACAGCGTGCAATGGCTGCGCCGGCATGCCGACGCTGGGTTGCCGACCCTGGCCGATAGCGAGTTTCGCGAAGGCGCGCCGACCTTGCGTGCGCTGTTGAAGCGCCCGGACGCGCAGATCGAGGTCTTCGGACCGCAGGATCTGCCCGCGCAGGCGCAGCAGCGTGGGTATGCCCTGCTGATCGAACTGTCGGACAAGTCGTGGCTGCTGTATCGCGCCAGTGACCGCAGCTGGGGGCTGGATGAACTGCCGCGCAACCTGATCATTCTGGCGTTGATGATTGCCTCCAGCCTGGCCTTGGCGCTGCTCGCCACGCGTTACCTCGCCCAGCCTCTGGAGCGTTTCGCCGAAGGGGCGCGGCGCTTTGGCAAGGACTTCAACGCGCCACCGATACCGGTGGTCGGCCCTTACGACTTGCGCCAGGCCATCCTTGCGTTCAACGCCACGCAGGCCCAGCTCAAGCACTTTCTCGACGACCGCACGCAAATGCTCGCCGCCATCTCCCATGACCTGCGCGCCCCGCTGACCCGCATGCGCCTGCGCGCCGAGTTCATCGAGGACAGTGAACTGCAGGCCAAGTTGTTCAAGGACGTGGACGAGATGCAGGCGATGGTCGACGCCGCATTGCAGTTCTTCCGTGACGATGCGCGGCTGGAGCCGAGCACGGCGTTCGACCTGGGTGAACTGCTGTTGACGGTGGTGGATGACTTCAAGGATGCAGGCATGGACATCCGCCTCAGCGGCCCGCGCCGCTGCGTCTATGTGGGCCGGCCCATCGGCATCAAACGGGTGGTGGTGAACCTGATCGACAACGCAGTGAAGTACGGCTGTGAGCCGACCGTGCAGTTGCACGTTGCTGACGAGCACCTCGTCATTGCAGTGCTTGACCGTGGGCCGGGCATTGCGCAGCCACTGCAGGCGCGTGTTTTCGAGCCGTTCTACCGCATCGAAGGCTCGCGCAACAAGGATACCGGCGGGGTGGGCCTTGGCTTGCCGGCGGCGCGCGCCATCGTGCTGGAACAGGGCGGCAGCGTGACCCTGAGCAACCGCCAGGGCGGCGGGCTCGAGGTCAGGGTCACGCTGCCTGTCGGTTGACCGGGTCGCTGTGCTCAGAGCTCCAGGTCACTGAGGCCGGGGTGATCGTCCGGGCGCCGGCCGAGGGGCCAGTGGAACTTGCGATCCGCTTCGGCTATGGGTTGCTCATTGATACTCGAATGGCGGTTGTGCATCAGGCCATCGTCGGCGAATTCCCAGTTCTCGTTACCATACGCGCGGAACCATTGGCCGCTGTCATCGTGGTACTCGTAGGCGTAACGCACGGCAATGCGGTTGCCGGTAAAGGCCCACAGCTCCTTGATCAGGCGATACTCCAGCTCATGGTTCCACTTGCGTGTCAGAAAGGCCTGCACCTCGGCCCGGCCACGGGGGAACTCGACGCGGTTACGCCACACCGTATCGGGCGTGTAGGCAAGCGCCACCTTGGCGGCGTCGCGGCTGTTCCAGCCGTCTTCGGCGAGGCGGACTTTTTCGATGGCGGTTTCGCGGTTGAAGGGGGGCAGCGGTGGGCGGGGCATCGTAGGCACTCCTGAGGTGATTTGCACCTATTCAGAGTAGTCACCGAGTCTGGTGAGGAGAATGGGTGCGTTTGACACTTCATAGTTGCGGGCTGCGGAACAATGCGCTGTACGGCGTAGTATCGAGTTCTGGCACCGTAGCGCAACCCAGGTCTCAGCCGGCTCAGTCCCAGTGCGGCGCCAGGCCGTCGGGGCTGACTTCGCGGCCATTGCGCTCGAGGGTGGCAATGCGCGCCATGTCGTCGGTATCCAGGTGCAGGTCACGGGCGAGCAGGTTGCTGGCCAGGTTTTCGCGCTTGGTAGAGGACGGGATTACCGCGTAACCCAGTTGCAGGGCCCAGGCCAGTGCGACCTGCGCGACGGTGGCTTTGTGCTTGGCGGCGATTTCGGCCAGCAGCCGGTCCTTCAGGACCTTGCCATAGGCCAGGGTCATGTAGGAGGTGACGGTGATGCCCTGTTCCTTGAGGAAAGCGCTCAGCGCGCTGTTTTGCAGATAGGGGCTGAGCTCGATCTGGTTGGTGGCGATTTCGCCCTTGCCCACCACTTCGATGGCCTGGCGGGTCAGGTCGATGTTGAAGTTGGACACACCGATCTGGCGGGTCAGGCCCAGCGCCTTGGCCTCAGCCAGTGCAGTCATGTATTCGGGCAGCTCGATGCCATTGCCCGGTGCGGGCCAGTGGATCAGCAACAGGTCGACGTAGTCGGTGCGCAGTTTGGCGAGGCTTTCGCGCAGGCTGGGGATCAGTTTGTCGGCTGCATAGTTGTCGACCCAGATCTTGGTGGTGATGAACAGCTCGCTGCGCGCCACGCCGCTTTCGGCAATGGCCTGGCCCACGTCGGCTTCGTTCTTGTAGATCTGTGCGGTGTCGATGGCGCGGTAGCCCAGTTGCAGTGCCGAGCTGACCGAGTCGATGACGGCTTGGCCGGTAAGGCGGAAGGTGCCTAGGCCGAAAGAGGGAATGCTCATGGAGGTGCTCCTGTTGAGTGAGACTGTTCGAGTGGGCAGCAGTGTGCGGGGTTCAGGTGAAATGATTAAGGCGGGTCTGGGCGAAGGTCATTTGACTTGTAGTCACGAATGGCGGGGGTGACCGTGATCAAGTCGCGGGCAATCCATCGATTGCCGCCCTGGTTGACTTAAGTAGTGCGGCTGCCCGGCGCAACGCTGTTTAGCTGCGGGCTGAACCTACAATCGGAAAATGCCGCCCATGACCTCGCCATCGCAGCAACCCAATCTCACCGACACCCTGATCGCCAGCCTGTTACCCACCTGGCTCAGCACGGCCTCACTCGATCAGCTGGGCAAGTTGCGGACAAGCCTGCAGCATCAGCAGCGCACCCAGCACAGGCTGGCGACGTTGTTTTCCCGTGTAACCCCATTGGATGCCTTCGCCGAGGCGTTGCTTGACCAGGTATTGAGCGAGCAACTGTTGCCTGGGCTTGATGTGCGGCAGGTGAAGTTGCGGCGCACCACCATCCTTCCTGGTTCGTCTACGGTACCTGGCGGGTTGGGCCAGTCGCAGACCGAGGTCAGCGAGGTGACGTTGCTGGTTGCTGCGCTGCACAACTTCGCCGAACAGGAAGCCGCGCCGGCAGGCTCGCTGCAGACCGAGGTGATCGTTGACGCTGAAGGCACGGTGCAGGCGCTTGACCCACAAACCTACGTTGCGCTATGCCGAAGCGTGGATGTCGGGGGGCAGTACCAGGGGCATCTTGAATCCATACTGCTGGCGCCGGGCGTGCCGGGTACGCAGGTAGCCGCATTGCTCGAAGAAAGCGCACGCGCCAACCTGGAGGCCGACGTGCGCCTGGCGGCAGCCAAAGGTGAGATCGATGAGCGCACGTGCTTGCAATGCCTGCCGGTCATCGCGGAAGTTGCCGTGGTGGCGTCCGACCCAGCCCGATTGTTGCCCTTCGAGATTCGCCTGCTGGGCAAGTTGCTGCGCGGGGTGGTGGCGTTCGAAGCGCGCCAGGAGGGGCTGCCGAGCGCACCGCTCGAGGGGGTCGTGCTGTGGGTGCCGGATGATGTTCATGGTGCGTTGCAACGTTATGATTCCTGGGATGACCTGTGGCAGGCCCTGAGCCAAAGGTGCCGGCAGGACGGCTATCCTGCCTTCATTCAGCGCTTCGTCAGCGAGCGCGACCGGTGCGCCTTCAGCCAGACCCTGCAACGTTTGTTGCAGACCCATACCAACAGCCAGCCAGTCCAGCTCGATGGCCGCAGTCAAGCGATCGAAGGGCAGCTGTTTCAGCACGTACGCCAGGTGCGTATCAATACGCTGCTTGACGATGCGTGCGTGTTGGCCACACCCACTGCCAAGGCCAACCAGGCAGAGCGCGAGCGGCGCATGGGCGACTATGCCAGTGCAGGTCTTGACCTGTTGGGGCTGGCCAGCCTGTTCGTCCCCGTGCTTGGCCTGCCGTTGTTGGGTATCGCTGCGTTGCAGGCCAGCCATGAGGTTTATGAAGGGTATGCCGACTGGCAGCTAGGGGACCGGGAAGGCGCGCTGAATCACCTGTGGGGCGTTGCTGAAAACCTGGCCGCAGGGGTGGCATTGGCGTCGATCGGTTTGGTAGCAGGGCGCCTGATCGAACGGTCTGCCTACGTGGACGCATTGATGCCGGTGTTGACCGAAAACCATGGGTTGCGCCTGATCGATGCAGCTCTGCCAGGCTACGCGTTGCCAGATGGAGGGCTGGCCGTTGGCGAGCGGGCCGAGGTGGTGGGACAGATGCGCTTGCGTACCCACCTGGCGACCTACCAGGTGGTCGAGGATGCTCAAGGGGCGGGCTTGCGCATCCGCCACCCCAGCAGGGCGCAGGCCTACTCGCCGTTGCTCGACAGCAATGGCGAGGGCGGTTGGCGCCATCAGTTGGAAACCCCACAGCATTGGCAGGGTTCTACGCAACTGATGCAACGCTTGAACAGCGCCTGGGCGGCGCTCGAGCCACTGACTGCCGAGCATGTCATGCGCATCACAGGCTTCGATGAAGCGCGTCTGCGCCGCTTGCACCTTGAGCATGCGCCAGCGCCTGCACGGTTGCAGGATGCTGTGCAGCGCTACCAGTTGCATGCACAGCATCCAGCGTTGCACGGTGACGCTTTCGAGCTGCACCTGAGTGGGCTGCAGGCCCCTGCAGAACCCGCCGAGCGGGTGTTGAGGCGCGACTTCCCCGGCCTAACGCCGCGTGGCGCGCGGGAGATCACCCAGCGTGCGGGGCCCGAAGTGATCGAAGCCATGAACAGCAGCCAACGTGTGCCGCTTGCCTTGGCCACCGAAGCACGCTGGCTGTTGCGTGACTGCCGCTTGGATCGTGCCTGCGCAGGGTTCTATCAGGCGGCAGCGGTGAATGCTGACACCGAGCGGTTGGCGCTGGGCCTGATCGCAGAGGCGGCACCGTGGCCGCAAACCGTGCGGGTCGAGCTGCGCAGCGAGCGCCTGGGCGGCGATCTGCTCGCCCAGTCAGGTGCACAGGATGCCAGCCAAGTGAGGTACATCGTCAGGCGTGGCCAGGGTTACCAGGCTCTGCAGGATTCGGGGGTGCCACTGCCGTCGGCGAGCGAAAATGACAGCGTGTGCCAGGCGCTATGGTGGCACCTCGATGAGGCGCAGAAGCAGGTGCTGGGCGAGGGTGTGGGTACGGCTGAGCAGCTTGGCCATACCCTGGCCATTCGCGCTGGCGAACCACGGGAGCGCGCGGCAACGCTGCTTGGCATGGCGCCGCCAAAGGGGGCTGTGCGCCCGCCAGTGCGCCTTGGCGATGGTCGGCTGGGCTACCCGCTGAGTGGTGGCGATGCCTCGCGACCACTGCGCGGCCGGGTATTCACCACGGCAGACCTGCATGCCCGCCAGTCCATTCGCACCGGGCTGCACCAGTTGTTCACGCACCGCTCGGTTAGGGATGTGATGTGGTTGGCGATGCAACTGGAGCAGAGGCCGGGCCGCACGGTCTGGACAGCGTTCAGTGACCTGGCAAGGCAGGTCGAGCGGCTAGACCTCAGCCTGCGTGGTTGGCGGGGGCAAGCCACGCCGGAAAATTACCATCGCCGCCAGCGCGTCGGGCAACTGATTCGGGAGGCATGGGAGCCTGATTTCTATGGACCCGGCGGTGTAGAGGAGTTGGTAGTACGCAATGAGCCAGTCGGTGGCCTGCCCCTGCTGCCAGCGGATATCCAGTTTGGGAACCTGCACCGGCTGTGCTTGAGCAATCTTGGCTTGACCTCGCTGGAAGGCGATTTCCTTGGCCGCTTCACCCAATTGCGCAGCCTGCAATTGAGTGGCAACAAACTGACCGTGGTACCTGGCTTGGGCAACCTCCGCCGCTTGTTCAGCCTGGACCTGCAGCACAATCGCTTGACCACCGTCGATGGCGTGCAGCATATGTCGTCGCTGACGCAACTGGTCTTGAATGATAACGAGGTCAGTGGCGTACCTGGGTTGGCAACGCTAACCAGACTCACCCGCCTGGACCTGCGGCGCAACCGGCTGACTGCGCTTGACGGTGTGCAGGGGCTGACGCTGCTGACCCAGCTGGACCTGAGCGACAACCTGTTGTCTGGCCTTCCCGATCAGATTCACAGGTTGATCCGGCTACAGTATCTGAACCTGAGCAATAACCAGTTCACGTCGTTGCCAGCGGGTGTCGAGCGGATGGTGGGGTTGACCCAGTTGAACCTTGCCGGCAATCGCCTTGACGAACTGCCGGAGGCGTTAGGCGGGCTGAGCCGGTTGTTGCAGCTGCACGTGGCCGAGAACAGGCTAGTGAATGTCCCGGCGGCCATCGGCAACCTGACCAGCCTTAAAATCCTCAACTTGCGCGGCAACCAGCTCACCGCGATACCCGAGGGCCTGGAACGGCTGCGACAACTGACCGAACTGTACCTGGGCGATAACCAGATCGTCATCGATGTCTCAGGCGGCCAACGCCTGGAAGCG
Organism: Pseudomonas sp. 39004; assembly: GCF_028682155.1. Lineage (NCBI taxonomy): Bacteria > Pseudomonadati > Pseudomonadota > Gammaproteobacteria > Pseudomonadales > Pseudomonadaceae > Pseudomonas > Pseudomonas sp. 39004. Next base: position 43,016 of record NZ_JANIAG010000007.1, on the reverse strand, counting down.
TTCAGCGCGCTGCGAACCTTCAGCTTGAATGGCAACCCGATCGGCATGATCCCGCCACTGCGTAACCTCGACCACCTGGCCCATCTGTCGCTGCGCTCGACAGGCCTGAGGGAATTTCCATTGGCTTTTCTGGAGCACCATGCGCAGCTGTATGTGGACCTTGCCGATAATCTGATCGTCGAATTGAGCGAGCGGGCCTTGATCTGGATTCGGCAGCACCCGAACCGGCTCAACATCAACAACAATCCCCTAGATGAGCAGGTGCTGGCACGTTGGCGTGCTGCGCGGGTGCAGTTCGACACGCTAAGCCAGCGCGGTTGATTCAAGGGCTGCCGCTGCCAGTGGGGCGGTTTGCAATAGTTACCGCCAGCCCCCCGCTTGGCAGTGGTGCAATCGCAGCTCTCGCCATGAGGAGCCTGTGATGCAGACCCCGCCATTTCCCGAAGCGTCCACGGATGCCTTGATTGCCAGTCGCCTGCCTGCCTGGCTGACCGAGGCCCCGCTCGATACCCTTTACGCGTTACACGAAAGTCAACGCCGTCAACAGCAGGTACAGCAGCTACTGCACGACCTGCTGGCGCAGATCGCACCGCTGGACGTCTTCGCCGCCCCATTGCTGCAACACGCACTGCAAGCGCAGCATCAGCTGACGCTCGATGTGCGTCAGGCCAGATTGCGACGCAGAACCTTGCAGCGCTTCCCCTCGCACATTGCGCACGTGCCAGATGGGGTCAAAGAACAGGTTTATGAACACAGCTTGCTGCAATCGGCCTTGCATAACTTCACCGAGGGCGAAACATTCGCCAGCGCAATCATGCAGGGGACTGCGGTGCTGGATGCAACCGGGCAGCCTTGTTCGCTTGCTCCCAAGGCATTCTTCAGGCTGTGCCGCTCGCTCGACCTCGGTGGCCAGTACCAGTCGTACCTCCAGGCGCACCTGACACCGGCAGGAGAGGCCGGTCGGCAACTCGAAGCACTGATCGAGGAGGGCTTGCGTGCAAACCTGGAGGCGGCGTTACGGTTATCGCTGGTCAACGGGGAAATTGCGCAGCACGCTTATGAACATTGTGCTGCGCTGGTTGCGCTGTTTTCATCCGAGGCGTTTTCGGCTTCAGGGCTGCGGCCCATGCAACTGCGGGTATTCGGTCAGCGGGTACGCGGTGCGGTGGCGTTTGAAATCACTCATCAGGAGGCCACTGATGAGGTATTCGAGGGGATATTGTGCTGGATCCCCGATGACCCTCAAGGCCCCTTGACCTGGTACACGTCCTGGGATGTCTTGTACTTGACCCTGGGCAAGCAGTTTCGCTTACCTGGGTACGTCGAGTTCTTTCAGCGGTTCATCGGTGCACGTGACCTGCAAGCCTACGTGCGCGCCCTGGATAACGCGCTGAAAGCCACCGACCGGGATGTGCCGGTCGAGCTTGACGGGCGTCATGAAGCAATCGAGCTACCGCTGTTCGAGTATTTGCGCACGCAGCAGATCGACACCCTGCTGGACAACGCCAAGGTGCACGGCGTGCCCACTGCAGAAGTGGATGCGCAGGTACGCGACAGGCGCCTGCATTTCTACCTGAGTTTTGCCCTTGATGCGTTGGGCCTGGCAAGTTTCGCGCTGCCCGTGCTGGCTTTGCCGCTGCTGGGCATCACTGCGCTGCAGGTGGCGGATGAGGTCTACGAGGGTTATGCCGATTGGCAACTGGGGGACCGCCAGGGCGCACTGGAACACGTGTATGCGGTTGCAGAAACCGTGGCCATGACCGCTGTGAACGCTGGTGCAGGCGCAGCGTCGCACCGGCTGGCGCGTAACGTACGGGTCGAAACGTTGGTGCCGGTGCATGCGGTTGATGGCACGGTGAAGTTGTGCGACCTCGACTTGCCAGGTTATGCCGTTCAACACCAAGGCACCGTCGGCACGGTGGTCACGGTGCAAGGCGCAGAAGTGGTGCGTACCCCCCTGGCCAGCCATGTGACCTCAGCAAACGGTGAAACCCAGCAGCGCCGTATCCGCCACCCCACGCGCAGCAATGCCTACGCACCGTTGCTTGAAGGCAACGATGCCGGTGGCTGGCAGCATGAACTTGAGACCCCACATGAATGGCACGGCAGTGTTCAGCTGTTCAAGGACCTCGCTACGGATTGGGCGAACCTCGACGAGCAGGCCATACATAACGTGATGCGGGCCACAGGGCTCAATGAAGACCTGTTGCGCCGATTGCATGTGGAACACGCCTCGCCCCCGGCCCGCGTGTTGGATGCGCTGCAGCGGCACCAGTTGCACACGCAGTTGCCAGGGCTGCAAGGCGAGGGCTTCGAGCTGCAGTTACAGGCGCAACAGCCCTGGCCGTCCGAGGCCGAAACCCTGCTGCGTCGGGATTTCCCCGGGTTGTCGGTGCTGGGCGCGCGGGAGATCATCGCACACGCTGGTGAAGACCTGGTCGAGCAGTTGCAGGCGCACCAGCGTGTACCGCTGGCCTTGGCCGAGCACGCGCGCTGGTACTTGCGCGATACGCGCCTGGACCGCGCTTGCGCGGGGCTGCTGCAAGCCGCAGCGATCAATCGTGATACCGAGCAACTGGCGCTGGGCCTGATCGCTGACCGTGCTCCTTGGCGCGGCGTGCGCATCGAGGTGCGCGGCGATACGCACTTGGGCGCACGGTCTGCCTGGGCCGGTGCGCAAGAGGCCAGTGAAGTCCGTAGCGTAGTCAGAACTGCCCATGGCTATCAGGCGTTGGATGCGCACGGTGTCCCGCTGCCATCGGCAACGGCCGAAGACTCTTTGTTCCAGGCCCTGTTGCTGCAACTTGACCCTTGGCAGAAGCGGGCTTTGGGTAACGCTGGCGACTCACCTGAGGCGCTGGCTGAGGCGCTGTCGCTGTGGGCCGGTGAGCAGCGCGATCATGCCGCAACGCTGTTGGGCATGGCGCCGATCGGGCGTGGTTTCAGGCCACCGGTACGGCTCGGCGATGGTCGCCTGGGCTACCCGCTGAGCGGGCGTGGCGAGAGCAGCGATCGTGCGCTGCGACGCGGTATCCAACGGCTGTTCCCCGACATTGACCCAAGTACGATGGCACGCTTCGCGCAAGACGCCCGCGAGCTTGGGCTGACCCCTTGGAACTACTACCTGCGCCTGTGTGAAGAGCTGCGTGCCCTGGATCAGGCATTGGGCCTGTGGCGGCGACAATCGTCCGGGCCGATCCAGTTGCTCAGACGGGCGCGCATGGCACGGCGGATTCGTCATGCCTGGCAACGGCGCATTCGCGATGTTGACGGTCATCCAGCCCTGATCCTGGAAGGCTCACGCCTGGGCACGCTGCCAGCGCTCCCAGAATCGGTGCGCTTTGATCATGTGACCGCGCTCACCCTGCGCAGCCTCGAGCTGACAGCTATCGAGCAGGGCTTTCTTGCCCGTTTTCCCAATGTGCATCGTCTGGATTTGTCGTTCAACAGGCTGGCATCGATACCCGAAACCGCAGCATTGACGCAGCTTCGGCAGATAGATCTACGGGACAATCTTATCGTTGACATCAGCGAAGCGCAGGCGAGCGCGCTGCGTGCCAACCCCGAAAGGGTGCATTTGCAGGGCAATCCGCTTTCAGCAATGGCGCGCGAGCGGCTGGCGATGGGGGCGTCTGCAGTGCCACCCGAGCAGGGCGCAGGAAGCAGGGAGCGGTGGTTCGAAGGGGAGAGTGAGCACGAGGCGGCGCGGCATCGCAGCCAGTGGCGGGCGCTAGAGCATGAGGCTGGCAGCGGCGGGTTCTTCGCATTTCTCGATGCGTTGCGGGCTAGCGAGAAGTTTGCGCTTGAACCCGCAGAGATGCGGCGTCGGGTAGGCGAGTTGATAAACGCCATGTACCACCATGCTCACATTCGACAGGCACTTTTCCTGCAAGCGGCTGTGCCTCGCAGCAGCGTCGACCTTGATACCCTCATCATCAGGTTGCAGGTTGCATTGCGTACCGATGGGGTGCACGGCCGGCGTATCGAGCGTGAGCTGCGTAGCCTTGGGCGTGAACTGTTCAGGCTCGATCAGGTGAACCGCTTTGCTGCACGTCATATGGACGGCCTGCGTCTGCGCGCCGTGTCATTCAACCCGAGCGAGATCTACCTGGCATTTCGGGCACAGCTCGCAGAGCAGTTGGGCATTTATGGCCAGCCGACGTACTTGAGTTTCAGGCACATCGAGCATGTGACGCCAGATGATCTTGTCGGGGCCGAAGCAGCTGTGTACGAGGCCGAGACGGCCGAGGCGCTCAGCCAGTTCCTGGCGCAGCAGGCGTTCTGGGAAGATCACGTTCGGGTTGCTTACGACGATCAGTTTGCCGTCATCCGTCAAGCCTACGTTGAACGACAAGCTGTACTCGCCGCAGACCAGGCCCACGAGCAGGTGTCGCCAGATGCGTTGGCGCGCATCACCGAACAGCGCCGGGAGGAGGAGCAGGCACTGACGCTGACACTGGCCCGCGGCAGTTACTGGACATGGTATCGGCTGGAGCCTCCCCACGGTCCTGGCACCCGGGCGTTTGCGCACCTGTCGAGGCGGCTTGAAACAAGCCTGGAGCTATGGCGCGGGCTGCCAGGTGAGCCCGAGTACGCCGCGCGGTCACATGTCGCGGATGTACTGCGCGCGTTCTGGCAGTCGAATTATCGCGAAGAAGGGCCGTCCTTGGGCTCTACCAGTACAGGTTTGACTATCAGTACGTTGCCTGTGTTGCCCGCCGGTATCATGTTCGACCGGCTACGAGCCTTGTCCTTGCGTAATCAGCAGCTTTCGAACATCCAGGCTGACTTCCTGCGCCATTTTCCCAACCTGGAGGTCGTGCAGCTGTCTGGCAACCGACTGACCGAGCTTGGCGGGCTGGAACACCTGCCGCAGTTGCGCAGCTTGGACCTTGGCGGAAATCTGCTTGAGACGGTGACAGGGTTGCAGCACGTGACCCACCTGACCGATCTGGACCTCAGTGGCAACCACCTGGAGCAACTGCCGGCCGGCGTCGAGCAGTTGGCCCAACTGGCCAGCCTGGACCTTTCGTTCAATCGGCTCAACGTACTCGATGAGCGCATCGGGCAGTTGGCAAACCTTGAGAACCTGCAGTTGAGCGGTAACCTGCTGAGCAGTGTGCCCAGCAGCCTTGGCAACCTTGCCCAACTGAATATTCTCAACCTTGGCGCGAACCGCTTTGCCACTGTCCCGGAGCGTTTGAATCATCTGGGCAGGCTGACCCAGCTGTACCTGCACGACAATGTGATAACCCTCGATGCAGAAAGCCAGTTGCGCCTGGAGTGGTTCTCCCGGTTGGAAGTCCTGGACTTTGATGGAAACCCGTTGGGTGTGGCCCCTCAGTTGCGCTACAACGTTCACCTGCAGTACGTGTCGTTGCGTGCAACGGGCTTGCGCAGTGTTCCGCTGGCGTTGATGCAGCGCTACCCGGACCTGGTCGTGGACCTGCGTGGTAACCGCATTGCGACGCTTGGCGAGGACGCGTTGAACTGGATCGAAGCCCACCCGGAAACGATCAATCTCGAACAGAATCAGCTGAACGAAGAGGTCATGGAGCGAATACGCGAGGCGCTGGCACGGGTGCAGGCCGAATGGGTGAGGGCGATAGAGCAGCAGCAAGCCACTGCGAGCAGGAAACCGCGGGGCCGCAGAGGCTGAAAAGCGGTTTTGCGTGGGTTGCGGTAGAAGAAGGGGCACGGCCCACCGGGTAGTGGGCCGTACTTGCCGCGGTCAGCGGCGGCGGAACAGCGGCAGCGGCTGATCGGTGGCGCCCTGATAGGTCACCGAGAAGTCTTTCAGACCTTCCAGTGCGTCTTCCGGGTCCTTGTCAGCACGGATGGCAAACGCGTCGAAACCGCAGCGGGCCATGAAGAACAGCTGGTCGCGCAGAACGTCGCCGATGGCGCGCAGCTCGCCTTTGAACTGGTAGCGGTCCCGCAGCAGGCGCGCGTTGGAGTAGTTGCGCCCGTCGGTGAAGGCCGGGAAGTTCAGGGCGATGACCTGGAAGTGCTGCACGTCCTCGCCGATCTCTTCCGCTTCCTCGTCGCTGTCCAGCCACACACCCAGGCCGCCGTCGCGGGCCTTGAGCACGTGGGCATGGTCACGCCACAGTTGCAGCGGGACGATGTAATCGTCGCAGTTGCTCAGCTCGTCGAGGGTAGTTTCCTTGGGCAGCAGGTGCCAGGTTTCGTCGACGATCTGGTTGTTCTTAATGATTCGCTGCATAGACGCGTTCCTTGAAGGGGTCGATGCCGATACGCTGGTAGGTGTCGATGAAGCGCTCTTCCTCGGTACGTTGTTCGACGTACACGGCGATCAGCTTTTCAATCACGTCGGCCATGGCGTCCTGGGCGAAGGATGGGCCGAGGATCTTGCCCAAGCTCGCGTCACGCGCAGCGTTGCCGCCCAGGGACACCTGGTAGAACTCCTCGCCTTTCTTGTCCACGCCGAGGATGCCGATGTGGCCCACGTGGTGGTGGCCGCAGGCGTTCATGCAGCCAGAGATGTTGAGGTCGATTTCGCCGATGTCGAACAGGTAGTCCAGGTCGTCGAAGCGGCGCTGGATGGATTCGGCGATCGGGATCGACTTGGCGTTGGCCAGCGAGCAGTAGTCGCCACCCGGGCAGCAGATGATGTCGGTCAACAGGCCGATGTTCGGCGTGGCGAAGCCACCTTCACGCAGTTCTTGCCACAGGGCGTGCAGCTGGCGCTGCTCGACATCGGCGAGGATGATGTTCTGCTCGTGCGAGGTGCGCAGGAAGCCAAAGCTGTAGCGCTCGGCGAGGTCCGCCACGGCGTCCAGCTGCTTGTCGGTCAGGTCGCCAGGGGCAACGCCGGTGGGTTTCAGCGACAAGGTCACGGCCACATAGCCGGGGCGCTTGTGGGCGCGGGTGTTGCGCGAGCGCCAGCGAGCGAAACCTGGGTATTCGGCATCCTGGGCACTGTAATCGACGTTGTCGAGTGCCAGGTAGTCAGGGTCGACGAAGTGGCGCGACACGCGCTGGACTTCATCTTCGGTCAGGGTGCTGCTGCCGCCACGCAGGTGGACCATTTCGGCCTCGACCTTCTCGGCGAACACTTCGGGCGTCAGCGCCTTGACCAGGATCTTGATCCGCGCCTTGTACTTGTTGTCACGGCGACCGTAACGGTTGTACACGCGCAGGATGGCGTCCAGGTAGCTGATCAGGTCTTGCCAGGGCAGGAACTCGTTGATGAACGAGCCGACCACCGGGGTACGGCCCAGGCCGCCGCCCACCAGTACGCGGAAGCCAAGCTCGCCGGCTTCGTTGCGCACCGGCTCCAGGCCGATATCGTGTACTTCGATGGCGGCGCGGTCTTCCTTCGAGCCGTTGATGGCAATCTTGAACTTGCGCGGCAGGTAGGCGAATTCCGGGTGGAAGGTGGTCCACTGACGGACGATCTCGCACCACGGGCGCGGGTCGATCAGCTCATCTGCGGCGACACCGGCGAACTGGTCGGTGGTGGTGTTGCGCAGGCAGTTGCCGCTGGTCTGGATCGCGTGCATCTGCACGGTGGCCAGCTCGGCAAGGATGTCCGGGATGTCTTCCAGCGCCGGCCAGTTGTACTGCACGTTCTGGCGGGTGGAGATGTGGGCGTAGCCCTTGTCGTAGTCGCGAGCGATCTTGGCCAGTGTGCGGACCTGGCGGGCGTTCAGCTGGCCATAAGGCACGGCGACGCGCAGCATCGGCGCGAAACGTTGGATATACAGGCCGTTCTGCAGGCGCAGAGGGCGGAATTCTTCTTCGCTCAGCTCACCGGCCAGGTAGCGGCGGGTCTGATCACGGAACTGCTTGACGCGGTCCTCGATGATCCGCTGATCGTACTCGTCGTATACGTACATAAAAGTCCTGTCTCAGGCTGCATGCAGCTATTCGCGCGCACGGCCGCGCACTCCGGTTCGGAGCTGGGGAACGATATCAGAGTGTGTTTATGCGCTAAAGTGATGTTTTTGCATATGAAAAGAACCAAACGAACTAAGTGAGACTGACTGGCATTTGTTCGTCAACGCGGGTCGCAGGTTTATACTCGCGGGTTTGTTGCAAGGGGTGTAACCGCATGCTCAAGGCGCTGTGCCAAAGCTTGTGCCTGAGCCTGCCGTTGGCAGCCAATGCGCAGGCTGCTTCAGTCGTGTTCCTTAACCCGGGCCTTTCGAGCGAGACATTCTGGGTTGGGTATTCGCGCTTCATGCAGGCGGCGGCCGACGACCTGGGCCTGACGCTGCGGGTGGAATACAGCGAGCGCAGCGCCGAACGTGCGCTGAACCAGGCACGGGCGCTTCTCAAAGGCCCGCAGCGCCCGGACTATCTGGTGCTGGTCAACGAGCAGTACGTGGCGCCAGAAATCATCCGCCTGTCCCAGGGCACCGGGGTCAAGCTGTTTCTGGTCAATAACGGCCTGACCGCCAGCCAGGCGCAGAGCATCGAGGCCCAGCCTGAGAAGTATGCCCAGGTACTGGGCACGCTGATCACCAACGACGAGCAAGCCGGTTACCAGATGCTGCACGAGATGGTCGCCCTGCTGCCGCCGAGCAACGAGCCGGTGGACCTCGTGGCGTTTGCCGGGGTCAAGACCACCCCCGCCTCGCAGTTGCGCGAAGCGGGCATGCGCCGCGCCTTGGCTGACTTCCCCCAGGTGCGCTTGCGCCAGGTGGTGTATGGCGGCTGGAACCGGCAGCGTGCATTCGAGCAGGCGCAACTGCTGTTGCAGCGCTACCCGGGCACACGCCTGGTGTGGTCGGCCAACGACGAAATGGCCTTCGGCGCCATGCAGGCGTTCGAGGCTGCCGGGCGCATGCCAGGGCGGGACGCGGTATTCAGCGCCGTCAACAGCTCGCCGCAAGCGCTGCGTGCGCGCATCGACGGGCGTCTGGGCGTGCTCATGGGCGGGCATTTCACCTTGGGTGGTTGGGCCATGGTCATGCTCAATGACGATGCGCAGGGGCTGCCGATCAATCGGGGCGGGCGCCGTGAGCACAGTGTGCCGGTGCTGCAGTCGATTGACCCGAACAAGGCCCGACGCTGGCTCAAATTGCTCGAACGTGACGACTACGGCATCGACTTTCGCCACTACAGCGCTGAAGGCCGTCCATCCGATTTTCAGTACCCTTTCCTCACATCCCCTGTGGAGTACTGATCTGCCTGGCCGCGGCTGGCGAAAAACCCTGCTTGAGAGAAGGGCATTGCTCGTCTTTACTGCTGTGGGTGAAGTGCATTCCCATAACCACTACAAGAGGCAATGCAATGGGAAACTCAACCAAGGTCCGCAAAGCTGACAGCAGTGTCGATGCCTGGGCGATTCTGTGTTTGATCGTGCTGGTGGTCGTTACCGCCGTGTATTGGGTCAGCCACCAGTAGACTTCCCTTCAGACCGTGATGCAGCCTGAGCGCCTGCGGGGTGGATGCCCGCAGGCGTTTTCATTCAGGCTGAACCTCAGCGTGCCGTCAGGTGCATGGCCAGTTGCACCAGCCCGATCAGCAGCAGAATGAACAGCAGGGTGAACACCGTGCCCATGGCAATGAAGTGGCTGGCCTTGCCGTGGGTGAAGTCGCGCGCGCGGTTTTTGCCGCTTTGCACGCCGAAGGCGGCGGCGAGGATGCTGTGCAGCATTTGCCAGAAGGAGGGGGGCTTGCCTTGGCTTGAGTCGTCCATGGTGGCTCCTGGGTTTCGGAGGCAATCAGGGACAGTGTAGGCAATGCCAGGGTAGTTGGCATTTCTGGCCCTTTCGCGGTTAAACCTGCGAAAGGGCCAGCACAGGCTTAGTTGTCGTACCCGAGGTTAGGCGCCAACCAACGCTCGCTCACGCTCACTTCCTGGCCCTTGCGCGCGCTGTAGCGCTCGATCTGGTCCTTGTCCACCTTGCCCACGGCAAAGTACTGCGCCTGCGGGTGCGCAAAGTACCAGCCACTGACCGCCGCCGCCGGGAACATCGCAAAGTGCTCGGTCAGGAATACGCCGCTTGCGCCGGTCTCGCCAATGGCCGTGCCATCGAGCAGGCGGAACAAGGTTTCTTTCTCGGTGTGGTCCGGGCAGGCCGGGTAGCCTGGGGCAGGGCGGATGCCGCTGTACTGCTCCTTGATCAACGCCTCGTTATCCAGGTGTTCGTCGCGGGCGTAACCCCAGTGCTCTTTACGCACCTGCTCGTGCAGCCACTCGGCGCAGGCTTCGGCCAGGCGGTCGGCCAAGGCCTTGACCATGATCGAGCTGTAGTCGTCGCCCTTGTCCTGATACGCCTTGGCCACTTCCTCGGCGCCGATGCCGGCGGTGGTGATGAAGCCGCCGACGTAATCGGTGACACCGCTGCCCTTCGGCGCGACGAAGTCTGCCAACGACCAGTTCGGCTTGCCGTCGGGCTTGATGGTCTGCTGGCGCAGGTGGTGCAGGGTGGCCAGCGGCTGGCCGTCGTCGCCATACACCTCGATATCGTCATCGGCGACCTGATTGGCCGGCCAGAAGCCGAACACTGCGCGGGCACTGATCAGCTTCTCGTCGATCAGCTTGTCGAGCATCTCGCGGGCATCTTTGTACAGCGCTGTGGCCGCCTCGCCGACCACTTCGTCGGTGAGGATGCGCGGGAACTTGCCGGCCAGGTCCCAGGAGATGAAGAAGGGCGTCCAGTCGATGTATTCGGCCAGGGTCCGCAGGTCGATGTCCTGCAGCACCTTGACGCCGGTGAAGGAGGGCACTGCGGGCTGGTAGCCGGCCCAGTCATACTGCGGCTTGGCGGCAATCGCCTTGGCGTAGCTCAGGCGCTCGGTACGGGCACTGCGGTTGGCCGTGCGCTCGCGAACATCGACGTAGTCCAGGCGGGTCTTTTCGACGAAGCCGGGTTTGAGCTCCTTGGACAGCAGCTGGGTCGCCACGCCGACGGCGCGCGAAGCGTCGGTGACGTAGATCACCGCGTCGTTGCTGTACTTGGGCTCGATCTTCACCGCCGTGTGCGCTTTGGACGTGGTTGCACCACCGATCATCAGCGGCAGGTTGAAGCCCTGGCGCTGCATTTCGCGGGCCACGTGGACCATCTCGTCCAGCGACGGGGTAATCAGGCCGGACAGGCCGATGATGTCGCATTTCTCGTCGCGAGCGGTTTGCAGAATCTTCTCTGCCGGCACCATCACGCCGAGGTCGACGATGTCGTAACCGTTACAGCCCAGCACCACGCCGACGATGTTCTTGCCGATATCGTGCACGTCGCCCTTGACCGTGGCCATGAGGATCTTGCCCTTGGCCTCTGGCTTGTCGCCTTTTTCGGCTTCGATGAACGGGATCAGGTGAGCCACGGCCTGCTTCATCACGCGAGCCGACTTGACCACCTGGGGCAGGAACATCTTGCCGGCACCGAACAGGTCGCCGACCACGTTCATGCCGCTCATCAGCGGGCCTTCGATAACCTCGATGGGCCGCGCGCATTGCTGGCGGCACTCTTCGGTGTCTTCGACGATGTGCGCGGTGATGCCTTTGACCAGGGCGTGCTCCAGGCGTTTACCGACCGGCAGCGAGCGCCAGGCCTCGTTCTCGACTTCCTTGGTGGCGCCGCCGCCTTTGAAGTCGTCGGCGATGGCCAGCAGTGCATCGGTGCCTTCCGGAGTGCGGTTGAGCACCACGTCCTCGACCTTGTTGCGAAGGTCGGCCGGGATCTCGTCGTAGATCTCCAGTTGGCCGGCGTTGACGATACCCATGGTCAGGCCGTTGCGGATGGCGTGGAACAGGAACACCGAGTGGATCGCTTCACGCACCGGGTTGTTGCCGCGGAACGAGAACGACACGTTGGACACCCCGCCCGAGCTCAGCGCGTGCGGCAGGTGGTCACGGATGTAGGCGCAGGCTTCGATGAAGTCGACGGCATAGTTGTTGTGCTCTTCGATGCCGGTGGCGACGGCGAAGATGTTCGGGTCGAAGATGATGTCTTCCGGCGGGAAGCCTACTTCGTTGACCAGGATGTCGTAGCTGCGCTTGCAGATTTCTTTCTTGCGCGCGGCGGTGTCGGCCTGGCCGACCTCGTCGAAGGCCATTACCACCACGGCGGCGCCGTAGCGTTTGCACAGGCGGGCGTGGTGCTTGAACTGCTCGACGCCTTCTTTCATGGAGATCGAGTTGACGATGCCCTTGCCCTGGATGCACTTCAGGCCCGCCTCGATCACTTCCCACTTGGAGGAGTCGATCATGATCGGTACGCGGGAGATGTCCGGCTCGCCCGCGATCATGTTGAGGAAGCGGACCATGGCGGCTTGGGAGTCGAGCATCCCTTCGTCCATGTTGATGTCGATCACCTGGGCGCCGGCCTCGACCTGCTGCAGGGCCACTTCCAGGGCTTCGGTGTAGTTCTCTTCACGAATCAGCCGGGCGAACTTGGCCGAGCCGGTGATGTTGGTGCGCTCGCCAACGTTGACGAACAGCGACTGACGATCGATGGTGAAGGGTTCCAGGCCCGACAGGCGGCAGGCCTTGGCAATTTCCGGGATCTCGCGGGGTTTGTACTTAGCCACGGCTTCGGCGATGGCCTGGATGTGGCCCGGGGTGGTGCCGCAGCAGCCGCCGATGATGTTGAGGAAGCCGCTGGCGGCGAACTCCTCGACCACTGCGGCCATCTCGGCCGGGGTTTCGTCGTACTCGCCGAAGGCGTTGGGCAGGCCCGCGTTGGGGTGCGCCGAAACATGGGTGTCAGCCTTGGTCGACAGCTCTTCCAGGTACGGGCGCAGGTCCTTGGCGCCCAGGGCGCAGTTCAGGCCCACGGAAATCGGCTTGGCATGGCGCACCGAGTTCCAGAAGGCTTCGGTGGTCTGCCCGGACAAGGTCCGGCCCGAGGCGTCGGTGATGGTGCCGGAGATCATGATCGGCAGTTCGACCTGGTCATCCTCGAACACCTGTTGCACGGCGAAGATCGCCGCCTTGGCGTTCAGGGTGTCGAAAATGGTTTCGATCAGGATCAGGTCGGCACCGCCCTCGATCAGGCCGCGGGTGGCCTCGACGTAGTTTTCCACCAGCTCGTCGAAGGTGACGTTGCGGTAGCTGGGGTCGTTGACGTCCGGGGAAATCGAGCAGGTGCGGCTGGTCGGGCCAAGCACGCCGGCGACGAAGCGCGGTTTGTCTGGCGTCTCCAGGGTCTTGGCATCGGCGACCTGGCGGGCGATGCGCGCGCCCTCGACGTTCAGCTCGTAGACCAGCGACTCCATGCCGTAGTCGGCCTGGGAAATCTGCGTGGCGTTGAAGGTGTTGGTTTCGAGAATATCGGCGCCAGCATCCAGGTAGGCTTTTTCGATGGCGGCGATGACATCAGGGCGGCTGAGCAGCAACAGATCGTTGTTACCCTTTACATCGCTTGGCCAATCGGCAAAGCGCGTGCCACGATAGTCGTGTTCCTCGAGGCGATAACTTTGGATCATAGTACCCATGCCGCCGTCGAGGATCAGGATGCGCTCTTTGAGTGCGTGCTGGAGTGCTTGGAGACGAGCGCTGCGGTCGGACATAGGAACTACCTGGTCGGGCGATATCAGAAGGTGCCGAATCATAACAAAGCTGCGCGGTTTTTAGGCGCATCGCCCATTTGCATGAATTTTGCTCATGTTGGCGCACAAGCACCCAAGCGCCACCAGGCAATCGTGATGGCTTTCATGAACCAGGACTTTTCGCACATGCTGCATCGTATTCTTGCCGGCGTCTTCGCCTTGCTCATCAGCGGCGTGGCGTTCGGGCAAGCCCCCCAGTCGAGTCCGGCCATTTCCTACACCCGGGACATTCAGCCGATCTTCACCGAGAAATGCGTGGCCTGCCACGCTTGTAACGACGCGGCCTGCCAGCTCAAGCTGGAAAGCCCCGAAGGGGCCGTACGTGGCGCCACCAAGGTACCGGTGTACCAAGGCGACCGAAGCAAGGCGGTGCCCACCACGCGGCTGTTCTACGACGCCCACAGCGAGGGCGAGTGGCGCAAGAAGGGCTTCTACTCGGTGCTCGACAGCCAGGGCAGCCAGGCGGCGCTGATGGCGCGCATGCTCGAACTTGGGCACAAGACACCGCTCACGCCCAATGCCAAGTTGCCCGAGGACATCGTCCTGGGGATCAGCCGCAACAACATGTGCCCGTTGCCCCATGAGTTCGACGCCTACGCTGGCGCGCACCCCAAAGAAGGCATGCCGCTGGCGGTCACCGGCCTGACCGACCAGGAGTACAGCACGCTGCAACGCTGGCTGGCCACGGGGGCGCCGGTGGAGTACCAGCCGGTCCAGCCCAACCCGGCCGAGGCCAGGCAGATTGCCGACTGGGAAGCGCTGCTCAACCGCCCAGGGTCCACCGAAGCCCTGGTCGGGCGCTGGCTGTACGAGCACCTGTTCCTTGCACACATCTACTTCGTTGGCGGGGAGCAGGGCCACTTCTTCCAGTGGGTGCGTTCGCGCACGCCCAGCGGCCAGCCGGTCGACCTGATCGCTACCCGTCGCCCCAACGACCCGCCGGGCACCGACTTCTATTACCGGCTGATTCCGGTGCAAGGCGTGATCGTGCACAAGACGCACATCACCTACCCAATGGGCCCACAAAAGCTCAAGCGGGTGAAGCAACTGTTTTACGCCGGTGACTGGCACGCTGCGGCGCTGCCCGGCTATGGCCCGCGTCATCGGGCCAACCCGTTCGAGACCTTCGAGGCGATCCCGGCGGTGGCGCGCTACCAGTTCATGCTGGACAACGCCGAGTACTTCGTGCGCACCTTCATCCGCGGCCCGGTGTGCCGTGGGCAGATTGCGACCGACGTGATTCGCGACAACTTCTGGGCGCTGTTCCAGGAGCCGGCCCATGATCGCTACATCACCGATGCCCAGTACCGCGGCGCCGCCACCCCGTTGCTGGCCATGCCGGGGCAGGTCGATGACGTGGGCAGTGTGCTGAGCCTCTGGCACGCCTACCGCGACAAGCGCAACGAGTACGAAAAACTGCGCCGCGAAGCCTATGCCGAAATGCCGGCGCCGGGCTGGTCGACGTTGTGGGCGGGTAACGACAATGCGCTGCTGAGCATTTTCCGCCACTTCGACAGCGCCTCGGTGAGCAAAGGCCTGATCGGCGATGTGCCGCTCACCGTGTGGCTGTTCGACTACCCGCTGCTGGAGCGCACCTATTACCAGTTGGCGGTCAACTTCGATGTGTTCGGCAACGTCTCGCACCAGTTGCAGACACGCCTGTACTTCGACCTGATCCGCAACGGTGCCGAAGTCAATTTCCTGCGCCTGATGCCGGCCGATCAGCGCGGCGCGATCCTCAGCGACTGGTACCAGAACAGCGGCAAGGTGAAGATGTGGCTCGATTATGAAGACATCGATACCGATACCCCGAGCGGCATCAAGCTCGACCCGGGCAACCCCAAGCGCGACTTCGGCCTCAAGCTGCTGCAGCGCACCGGCAGCCTGAATGCGGCACCCGACCCGATCAACCGATGCCAGGGTGCCTACTGCTCACGGCCGCAAATGAGCGAAGAGTTCCGCAATGCCGAGCAGTCGCTCAGCCGCCTGGTGTCGCGCCCGGCTGCCGGGCTCAAGGTCATCAACCAGCTGCCTGAGGCAAGCATGCTGCGCATCGAAGGGCAGGGCGGTCAGCGCCAGGTGTACAGCCTGCTGCGCAACCGTGCGCACAGCAACGTCGCCTTCCTGCTGGGCGAAGCTTCCCGCTATCAGCCAGGGCTGGACACACTGACCTTGTACCCGGGCGTACTCAGCAGCTACCCGAACTTCATCTTCAACATACCGACCCAGGATGTGCCGGAATTTGTCGAAGACATGGAGTATGCGCGTGATGACCCGAGCAAGTTCGAGCGCATCGTCATGCGCTGGGGCGTGCGCCGTAGCCATCCGCAGTTCTGGCAGTACTTCCATGACCTGAACAGCTACATCAAGGAGACCCAGCCGGTGGAAGCGGGTGTGCTGGACATGAACCGCTACGAGAACCTCTGATCGGTTGGCCTGACCTTTCCGGGGTAGCTGCGGTCGGAAACGGTGGGTGGTCCTGATCGACTGCAGGGGGGGCTGCTGGGCAGCCCTTCGCGGGTATTGCCCCCTCTGCGCGCGGTCACCGGCCTCAATGCACCGGCAATCGCAGGGTATTCCATGCTGTATTCGCTTCAGGCACTGCGGGCGTTCGCCGCCTGGGTGGTGGTTTGCCACCATTTCATGCAGATTTTCTTCGACTTCCACGCCAGTGGCCCCATCGGCCAACTGCTTACCGACCGGGGCGCCGTGGGCGTCGATATCTTCTTCGTCATCAGTGGGCTGGTGATCTACCTGTCGACCCGTGACAAAACCATCGAACCGCGTCAGTTCCTGCTCAACCGGGTGCTGCGCATCGTGCCGGCGTACTGGTTCTACAGCTTGCTCATGGCGGGCCTGCTGCTGGCGGCCAGCCGCTGGATGCCGCACCAGCAGTTCGAATGGCAGCACCTGTTGCTGTCGTTACTGTTCGTGCCAGCGGAAAACCCTGGGGGGTACGGGCTCTACCCGACCTTGAACGTGGGCTGGACGCTCAATTTCGAGATGTTCTTCTACCTGCTGTTCGGCCTGGCGTTCCTGGTGCGCCAGCGCCATCACCTGTGGCTGGTGAGCGCGGCGCTGTTGCTGGTCAGTGAAGTGCTGGGCCGGCTGGGCGTGCTCAGCCATTTCTACAACAACGACATCATCTACGAGTTCCTGCTCGGCATCGGCTTGGGCGTGCTGTATCGCCGGGGTCTGATTCGCGAGGGCGTGTGGATGCCGCTGGCGTTGCTCGGGGTGGCGGGGTACGCCCTCTATCACCTGGACGCTTCCCAGCGCCTGTTGCACTGGGGCGTGCCCAGTGCCTTGGTGGTGCTGGCCTTCATTGCCCTGGAACCCTGCTTCAAGGGCAACCAGGTACTCAAGGCACTCGGCGACTGTTCGTATTCGGTGTACCTGATCCACGTGCTGGTGCTGTATGCCGGCTGGTTCGCCAGTGAGTGGCTGCACTTGAACCCGTACCTGGTGTTTGCCCTGTGCGTGCCGTCCATTGGACTAATGTCGTGGTTCAGCTACAA
Organism: Pseudomonas sp. 39004; assembly: GCF_028682155.1. Classification (NCBI taxonomy): domain Bacteria; kingdom Pseudomonadati; phylum Pseudomonadota; class Gammaproteobacteria; order Pseudomonadales; family Pseudomonadaceae; genus Pseudomonas; species Pseudomonas sp. 39004. The sequence continues at coordinate 25,974 of NZ_JANIAG010000007.1, read as the reverse complement.
GTGGCTGGAGCGTGGCTTGTACCGGCGAATGCAGGCCTGGCTGGCGGCGCCACGGGGCAGGCCCCGGCTTACGTGCTTTCCCGAGTCAAATACTAGGACTTTGTGCCGGGGCCAGGTTGGCGTACACTTGGCCGCAAGTCTGTGAGGAACTTACATGAGCGCTATAACCATTACCGACGCCGCCCATGATTACCTGGCCGATCTGCTCTCCAAGCAGAATACGCCCGGCATCGGCATTCGCATTTTCATCACCCAGCCAGGCACCCAGTACGCAGAGACTTGCATTGCCTACTGCAAGCCGGGCGAAGAGAAGCCTGACGACACCGCCGTGGGTCTGAAGAGCTTCACCGCTTACCTCGATGCGGTCAGCGTGCCCTTCCTTGAAGACGCGCTGGTCGACTACGCCACCGACCGCATGGGCGGCCAGCTGACCATCAAGGCGCCAAACGCCAAGGTGCCGATGGTCAACGAGGACAGCCCGATCAACGAGCGTATCAACTACTACCTGCAGACCGAGATCAACCCCGGTCTGGCCAGCCATGGCGGCCAGGTGAGCCTGGTGGACGTGGTCGACGACGGCATTGCCGTGCTGCAGTTCGGCGGCGGTTGCCAAGGCTGCGGCCAGGCTGACGTGACGTTGAAGGAAGGCATCGAGCGCACCCTGCTCGAGCGCATTCCCGAGCTCAAAGGTGTGCGTGACGTGACTGACCACACCCAGAAGGAAAACGCGTACTACTGACAAGTACGCGTCCCTAGCAACAAACTGTTACGGATTCAACCCCTGCGACAACAGGCCGCAGCCCGTATTCAAAGGGCTGCAGGCCAACACCGCCTTCGTCGGGTAGAAGCACTTGGGGTGTCATGTAAGAATGCCCCGGTTTTTCGACCGGCCCCTCCCAGGGTCGGCACCTTTCCTGTGAAGGATGGCCTGTAAAGGATGGTTCCATGAATGATCTGTATACCCGGCGCGCGGTTGTCGCTGGGATGGGCGTTCTCGGGCTTGGCCTGCTGGCCGGCTGCAGCCCGGCCCGGGGTCTCGAGTTCAAGTACGGCAAGAACATGAGCAACGAAATCCTTGGGCGCAAGTTCAACCTCAAGGACCCCCAAGGCAACCCGCGTACCCTGTCGAGCTTCTACGGCAGCATGCCGATGATCTTCTTCGGCTTCACCCAGTGCCCGGCGGTCTGCCCGACCACGCTGGCGCGGGCGGCGCAAATCAGGCAAATGCTCAAGGGCCGTGACCGTGACCTGTTCCAGGTGGTGTTCATCACCCTGGACCCGGAGCGCGACACCCCCGAAGTGCTCGATGCCTACGTCAAGGCGTTCGACCCGTCGTTTACCGCCCTGACCGGTACCCCTGAGGAAATCGCCGAGGTGGCCAAGGAATTCAAGGTGTTCTACGAGAAGGTCCCGGCCGGTGACACCTACACCATCTCTCATTCGTCCACCAGCTACGTCTACGACACACGTGGCACTCTGCGCCTGAGCCTGGGCCATTCCCTGAACGCCAAGGAATGCGCCGAAGACCTGGTCACCCTGATGGAGATTTGCTAATGGCTGTTTCACTGCAACCGTTCAAGCGCGGCCTGGCCGCCATCGCCCTGCTGGGCCTTGCCCTGCCAGCGTTGGCCGAGACCACCGTGAGTGATGCCTGGGTCCGTGCCAGCGTGCCGCACCAGCAGTCCACCGGTGCCTTCATGACCTTGACTGCCAGCAGCGACAGCAAGCTGGTAGGGGTCGAGTCGCCAGTGGCCAAGACCGTGCAGGTGCATGAAATGACCATGAACGGTGATGTGATGGGCATGCGTGAGGTCAAGGCAGTCGAGTTGCCGGCTGGCAAGGCTGTAACCCTGGACCCGAATGGCTTGCACGTCATGCTGATGGGCTTGAAGCAGCAGGTGAAGGAGGGTGAACAGGTGCCTCTGACCCTGCTCATCGAAGACGCCAAGGGTGGCAAGCAAACGCTGCAGGTGCAGGCGCCGGTGCGTCCGCTCAACGCCGAGGCTGGCGGTGGGCATGACCACATGCACATGAACCACTGAAATACCGGGGGCCGCATAGCGGCCCCCGTTCATTCAGCTGCGAAAGCGTGGCAGCGGCCTGTCCAGGGTCAGCGAGGTCAAGGTCTTGCGTACCTGGGCTTCGTCGGCCTCCAGGGCCTTGAGGCTCGCGCGAATCTTGCCGGCGACGGGCACATCGCCCTGCCGGTCGATCCAGTCGGCGATCTCCTTGCAAGCACTGCTCAGGCAGGCCTGACGCTGGTTCATCAGCGATATGAGGGTGGTGAGCTCTCTTTCGGACATGGCAGGATCCTCCAATTCAGCCCTGTCAGTGTAGCAGTGCCTGACCCGTTTGCCCGGCCAGTCCCGCGGCCTGCCTAGCTGTGCAGGCAAGCCTGTCGATAGGCTCCCGGCGTCACTCCATAGGCCTGCTTGAATTGCCGGCTCAGGTGGCTTTGGTCAGCAAAGCCCAGGCTGAATGCCACCTCGGACGCCGTCAGGCCGCTTTTCAAGAATTCCCGGGCTCGGGCCAGGCGCCGTTGCTTGAGCCAGGCATGCGGCGGCAGGCCGGTGGCCTGGCGAAACACCCGGGCGAAGTGGAAGGGCGACAGGTTGACCGCTGCCGCCAGGGCTTCAAGCGAGGGTGGGTCGGCCAATTGGCTCTCCAGCAGTTCGCGGGCGCGTGCTACCGCCAGTGGCTCGAGGCCGGGTGCTGAAGGCTCGGCGCACTGCCCGTGGCGTTGCACCAGGGCCAGCACGGCATGGCGCCAGGCGGTCTGCTGCTCCAGCGCACTGGCAGCCGATTCGGACAGCTGGTGCAGTTGACTGAAGGCCAGCGCCAGGGCCGGGTCCTGGATCACACTGTCCTTGAAGCTGGGCATGCCATGGCGGCCCATCTCCAGTTCCTCCAGCACGCCGGTGACGCGTTCGTGTTCCGGGTAGAAACCGCGATAGCGCCAACCGGCTTCATGGGCAGTGGCACCGGTGTGCAGCTCGTCGGGGTTGATCAGCACCATGCTGCCCACCGGGGCCAGGTGCTCGCTACCGCGATGCCAGAAGCGCTGGGCGCCGGACTCGATCACGGTGAACACATAGCCTTCGTGCACGTGCGGGGCGAAGCGTTGCTGAAAATACCGCGCGTGCAGCATTTCGACGTCGCCCAGCGCCGGCGCCTGCCACAGGTGTGTCTGTTCGCGCAGGGGCGTGGTCATGCCAGCCAGCTGCGCAGGAGGAAGAAGATCAACATGCTCACCAGCATGCTCAGCAACACGCTGCGGGTCAACAGCACCAGCGCGACGGCCACCACCGATCCCAGCAGATAAGGGTTGAGCAGGCTCAGGTTCAGGTGATGGTCAGGCATGAAGATGATCGGCCCGCAGATGGCGGTGAGCATGCCCGGCACTGCAAACCCGAGAAACTGCCGGGCGTTGGAGCTCAGGCGCAAAGGCAGGCGCGGTTCAAGAAACGCATAGCGGTTGAGAAACACGATGGCGCCCATGGCGAAAATCAGTAACCAGGTCATGCACGGCCTCCAAACCACTTCTGGCAAACGAAACCGGCGCTCATGCCGAGCAGGCCTGCCGCCACCAAGGCGGTTTCCCAGTGCCAGGCACTGAACAGCACCGAACAGAACAGCGAAACGGCCACACACACTACCGTTGCGAGGTTGCGCACCAGGGGCGCGATCAGGGCGACGAAGGTGGCGACAATGGAAAAGTCCAGGCCCAACTGGTCGAGGTGCGGAATGTTCTGGCCAAGCACGATGCCGGCCAGGGTGAACAGGTTCCAGGCGACATAGAAGGTCAGGCCCACGCCCAGCGCGTACCAGCGGTTGAACTGTTGCTGGTCGTAATGGCTGGTCAGGGCGAAGAATTCGTCGGTCAGCAAAAAGCCCAGGCCCAACCGCCAGCGCAGTGGCTGGTTCGACAGCACGGGGCGCATGGACAGGCCGTACAGCAGGTGCTGCGAGGTCAGCAGCAAGGTGGTGAGCAGGATCGACGCCAGGTTGGCGCCGCCCTTGAGCATGCCAATCGCCACCAGTTGAGCGGCACCGGCAAAGACGATGGCCGACAGGCCTTGGCCTTCCCAGGCACTGAGGTTGGCTTCAATGGCCATGGACCCGGCCAAAAGGCCCCAGGGGGCCACGGCCAGGGACAGCGGGAGGATGGCGATGGCGCCACGCAGAAAGGCTTGGCGGGCAATGTGTGGGCTGTGGGGCATGGTGGCTGCAACGCGTGTACTCGGTTGCGCAGCATGCCAGAGTGGTAATGGCGATGGCTTGAACGATCTTGCTGGTTTGGGCCCTGTTCGGGCCCAAGGGCGTTAGCGATGGCTGGCCAATCCGTGTTGCGCTGTCACGCACCCGTTGATGTCCACGGCCTTTTGCAGCAAGGTCTGACGCTGCTGCGTGTCCAGGTTTGCCAGCAAGCGGTACACCTCAGCCTGGTAGTCGCGCTGACGCCCCCACTGCATTTCCAGGCCCTGCGGCTGGCTGCGGCTACAGGCCAGTCGCGTGGCAGGTTGCGGGTAGTAGGGGGCGTACTGGGTGGCCATGCTCGGGATCGCCTCAAGGGCAGTGCGGTACTCCGCGCTGGTGTTGTAGGGCGGGCACCAGGTGGCGATGGCCGGTGCCGGAGCCGCGAAGCCTTGCTTGAGGCTGGCTACCAGCAAAGGGCAGGCCGCGTCGGGGATCTGCCCGGCGGGCAAATAGGTCATGTAGTAGAGCGCCAGCCGGTACTGCGCCACCGGGTGGCCCAGCGCCACTGACTTTTTCAGCAGTGCCACCGCGGTAGGCAACGTGTGGGCAAGGGCCTGGCCCTGACGGGTGAGTTCCGGGTCGCTGCCCAGGGCAGTGCGCAGTGAACTGGCGCTGTCATCCTGGCTATCGGCCTGTTCCAGCAGCGGCAGGGCCTGGCGGTAGAGCAGGTCGGCATGAGGGTCGATGCGCACGTCGAGCGCTTGCGCAGCCAACGGCATCAGGGCGATCAACAGCATGGGCAGGATGACCGCGCGACTCACAGGCAGGCCTCGTGAGAGGCGCAGTCACGGCAGGCAGCCAGTTGTTGATGGACGGCTTCGATGTTCATGACAGGTACACGTGCGCCTCGGGCGGATCGGAACGACGACGTATTCTAGCCACCCAAGGGCCCTCGCCGAAAGACCAGCAGGCAACTGTCAGACGAGCTTGATGGGCGTGACCTTGCGCTGAGCGTGTTTTTCCTGGGCCAGGCCCAGCTTGGCGGTAATGACCTTGGCCAGGGCATTGTTGCCCAGGTCGTTGAGGTGCAGGCGGTCGACGAACAGGTCGGCGCCGAATACCGGCGAGCTGCTGAGCATGCTGTTCATGTCGTAGCAGGGTACCGGATCGGCCTGGCTTTTGATGCGGCGAAAGAAGGCCATGTGCAACTGGCTGTCAAAGACCCCGTCGAGCAGGCGGTCGAAGTTGGCCGGCTGTTGCTCCAGCGCCGTCAGCATGGCCTGCTCACCCTCAGGCAGGGTTTCGCGGCACCAGGGCAGCAATGGCTGGAGTATGAAGGTGAGGGTGGCATGGCTGTCTGCCAGCAGGCGCTCCCATTGGCGCAAGGTACGGCCGATGGTGTCGGCTGCACGGGCCAGTCGCTTTTCAGGGGGCGATAATGGCCTGGCGACAGGCGCTATGGGCGGGGGCGTGGTCAAGGCTTGGCCAAGCCGTCGCCAAAGCGATTGCGGGCGCGGGGCCACAGCAGGCGGCATGCCGTCGCTGTAGCTGTTCAGCGTGTCGCGCAGGGCCGTGGCGTGAAGCGGGTCGTGGGGGCTGGCGAGGACTTCGCCAAGGGCTTCATGGGCCAGTGTATTGAGGCCGCTGAGCACCACCACATGGCCCAATTGGCCGAGCCGATGCTGGTGGGTGAGGAACATCAGCAGCTCCTGGCCGGCATTGAGCCCGCAGCCGGCCAGGTTCAGCCAGACTTCCCCAGTCAGCATCGACAAATGTGAAGCCACCGTGTGTTCGTCGCAGCTGGCGCCGATACCCAAGGCGGTAGAGCCCCCCACCAGCAAGTTGATGCGCGGCGCGGCGCCGCGCTCGGCCGCCGAGAAACGCTTGCCCGCACAATGGCTGTAGCGCAGGCCAAGGGCATCGGTGTTGATAGTGCCGGAGCGATAACCGCGCTCGTGCACCTGCAGGGTGTGTGGCGCACGGTGGTTGCCCAGCAGCAGAAAGCGCTGGTAGTCCTGTTGCAGCGGCGAAGGAGGGCCCGGGACAGGCGTGCTGGTGTCGGTCGATCTCATGGGCACTCCTTCGCGTTGTTGCTGGCTCAGGCCGCCAGTTCCTTGAGGTTGTAAAGCAGGCCGCCCGCTGCAATCAGCAACAGGGCGACGCCCGAAGCCAGGCTGATCAGGCGGTTGCTGCGTTGCGAGGCGATCTTGCCGATGGCGAAGATGTACAGGCTGAGCACGGCGAAATCGATGGCCACCCACAGCAGCGACAGCACCACCATGCTCTTGCCGAACGACTCGGTGATCTGGATGAACTGGGGGAAGAAGGCGATGAAGAAGATGATGTCCTTGGGGTTGGAGATGCCCACCATGAAGCCTTGCAGCAGGCCGCCGCGCCCAGGCCCCTGTGCCTCGCTCGCCGCGTCCGAGGCCGGCGCCTGCAGGGCTTCCTTGAGGGTGCACACGGCGATGTAGCCGATGAACAGGCAACCCATCAGGCTCATGCTGCTGAGCCAGGCCTTGTCGATGGCAGCGCTGGTCAGGATGATCCAGGCTGCCGCGCCTATCAGTACCAGGGACGCCCAGTTGGTACCCACGGCGGTGAACATGGCCTTGCGCGAGCCCGAGGCGGCAGCGGTGTTGACGATCAGTGCTACAACCGGGCCAGGGGTGGCGATCAGCAGCAGCACGGTCAGGGCATAGGTGGCGGTCAGTGCGGTATTCACGGTCAATTCTCGATCAGTGTGTCGGCTGGTACATGGGCGTGGAACGGGCAGCGTGACGGGTTGAGCGAACCTGCCTCCTGCAACTGGTACTGCTTCCACTCGTAGTTGTCGGCATCGCCGAATGCGCCAAGGGTGTCAGGCATGACACCGTCGTTGTAATGGGCCACGCGCTCGCGGATGCGGGCACGAATACGCTTGCCACTTTCAGTGCTGGCGTTGGCCACTTCGTCAAAGTTCTCCCGGGGGTTGATGACGAAGGTGATGTGGGGGCCCAGGTTGCGGCTTTTCATCTGCCGGTGGCCCGGGAAGTTCATGTTGATGAACAGCGGCATGCCGGCATAGCAGAACGACCAGCCATTATCGTCCGGGTCGGTGGGTATCGCTTGCGGCCAGGGATGCGGGTCGCGGGCATGGACCCCACGCAGCACCTTCCAGGCCAAGGCCTGTTGCTCGGCAAGGGTGTAGTCGCCAGGGGTTTCGAGAAACACCACCAGTGGGCTGCCGATGCGCTGCTTGAGCGGAACCGGTGCGATGGTGCGCACATAGTCGGCCAGGCCCTGAGCGATGTCATCGGCCAGCTGCTCGGCGCGGGCGAAGAGGATGTGGCAGGTCTCGCTGGCGACTGCCTTGCGCCCGAACAGGCACGGAAAGTCGGGGCTGGCGAGAATGCCGCGAAAATGCTGTATGGTTTTGTACGTCCAATGCTGCGTGTTCCGGACATGTTCAGTGGCCAGCTCTAGCGCATCCAGGCGATAGCAGTTTCCATAACCCGTAAACATGATTTCCCCAGGTTTCCAATTAAGTAACGTTCCAGGCATATGCAGGCAGAATCTTGGTTATCTTTATTATTTACATGCATTTTCTGAGACGGACTTAACGTTGTAAAACGCGTGGAACTATGACCTACTATTAGTCTTACTCATGCTTCGGACGTCGCCATGTCGGAACGGATTCAGGCTCTGCACGCCTTGCGTGCTTTCGAGGTGGCCTCTCGGTATGGCTCCTTTACCCGTGCGGCGGAGGAGCTGGCACTGACCCAAGGGGCAGTCAGCCACCACATCAAGACCCTCGAGGCCATGTTCGGCTGCGACCTGTTCGAGCGCCGTGGCCCGAAACTGAGCCTGACCGAGCACGGGCGTCTGTTGTCCCAGGAGCTCAAGGTCGGCTTCAAGATCATCGAGAATGCCTGCGCGTTGCTGCGTCAGGACCGCTACGGCCTGCGCCTCAAGGCCCCGTCCACGCTTACCATGCGCTGGCTGCTCAGGGCACTGGACGGGTTCAAGAAGAACGACGACAGCTGCAGCGTGCAACTGTCGAGCGTGTGGATGGACATCGACAGCGTGGATTTCTATTCCGAACCCTACGACTGCGCCATCCTCCTGGCCAACGGGCGTTTCCCCGCTGACGTCGAGAGCTTCAAACTGTTCGATGAATGGCTGATCCCGGTCTGCCACCCCGACTACATGGCACAACCGCAACCCGACCTGGGCGACCTGCGCCAGTGCGAGTTCCTTCACCCGTCCCCGGACCGGCGCGATTGGCGGCGTTGGCTGGCGCGCATGGATGCGCTGGATATCAGCATCGACCAGGGGCAGGTGTTCGATACCCTCGACCAGGGCATCTCAGCCGCCCAGCAAGGGCTGGGCATCTCGGTGGTGGACCTGGTACTGGCCACGACCGACCTGTCGGCAGGGCGCCTGGTGACACCGTTCAAGTACGCAGTGGCCACTGGCGACGGCTATTACATGACCTGGCTCAAATCCAGCCCCAAGGCGCGGCAGATGCACAAGTTGCGTGATTTCCTGTTCAGCCAGGTACCGCCGCTGGCCTACAAGGACATCAACTATTTGTACGGTTGAGGGCTGCCTGGCAAGACCCGTTCGAGCATGAAGTCGATGAACACCCGCAGCTTGGGCGGCACGTGGCGCCCCGACGGCCACAGCAGGTAGAAGCTGCCACGCCGTTCCATGAAACTCTCGAGCACGCTCACCAGTGTGCCTGCGGCCAATTCGCGGCGCACGCTGAAGTCTGGCAGGCAGGTGATGCCGCGGTGGTTGAGGGCAAAGCAGATGCGCGTCTCGACGTGGTTGCACACCATCGAAATGGGGATGTCATAGCCCTGGTCGGGGTGCTCCTGGCGCAGCGGCCAGACTTCCAGCTTGCCGTTGCTGGGGAAGCGGTAGTGCAGGCAGGTGTGCGTGCTCAAGTCACGCGGGTGGCTGGGCGTGCCGCGCTCGCGCAAGTACTCGGGTGATGCTACGAGGCGGTGCTGGAAGTGGCCGAGGAATTTGGCACTGAGGCGCGAGTCCAGCGGCTGGCCACCACGCATCACCACATCGAAACCCTCTCCGACGATATCCACCATGCGGTCGGTGAACTCCAGGTCCAGCTCCACCTGGGGGTACAGCGCCATGAACTCGGCCAACGCCGGCATCACCAGCCCGGTGACCTGGGGCAGGCTCACGCGCAGGCGGCCGCGCGGGGTTTCGCTGGCCTGCGACAGCGCCTGCTCGGTCGCTTCGATTTCCGCCAGGATGCGCCGGCTGCGCTCCAGAAACAGCGTGCCTTCGGCGGTCAGGGTGATGCTGCGCGTGCTGCGATGGAACAGGCGCACACCCAGGCGACTTTCCAGCCGTGCCACGCGCTTGCCCACGGCCGAGGCAGTGATGCCCAGTGACTGACCGGCAGCGACGAAGCTGCGGGTTTCGGCAACCCGGTTGAAGACCACGAAGCCGCTGAGGCTGTCCATGACGTGTTCCTGATTGCGGACATTGATGTCCGGGGTGAGCGGCATTGTAACCGTCTTTTTCCGTAATGCCGCCGCCGTGCACACTGTCGCCCTCGATTTCCACTTCAAGGCACCCTGCAATGTCCCAGATATCTTGCGCACCGCCATTGGTTGAGCGCGCCGAGCGCCTGCCCCTGAGTGGCCTGCTGGCGCTGGCCATGACCGGCTTTATCGCCATCCTCAGCGAAACCCTGCCCGCCGGTTTGCTGGACCAGATCGCCGGTGGCATGCACATCAGCCAGGCCATGGCCGGGCAATGGGTTACGGCCTACGCACTCGGTTCGTTGTTGACTGCCATTCCCTTGGTGACCCTGACCCAGGGCTGGTATCGCCGTCGCGCTTTGCTGCTGGCGATCGGCGGCTTTGTACTGTTCAACGGCTTGACGGTGTTGTCGTCGTCCAACGCCCTTACCCTGGTGCTGCGCTTTTTCACCGGTGCCGCTGCCGGCCTGGCCTGGGGGCTGATCGCCGGCCATGCCCGGCGCATGGTGCCGGTAGCCTTGCAGGGCCGGGCGATGGCCGTGGCCATGCTTGGGCAGCCGATAGCGTTGTCCCTCGGGTTGCCTATTGGTACCTGGCTTGGGGCAATGCTGGGGTGGCGTGCCACCTTCGTCGTGGTCACCCTGGTGGCGCTGTTGCTGGTGGTCTGGGTATTGCGCGCGGTTCCGGATTACCCGGGGCAGGCAGCCGGCAAGCGCCCTGCGGCGTTGCAGGTGTTGCGCACACCGGGCGTGGCGCGGGTGCTGCTGGTGATCCTGACCTGGGTCCTGGGCCACAACATCCTCTATACCTACATCGTGCCGCTGTTGGCGGCGGCGGGGATGGCCGCCGAGATTGGCCAGGTGTTGATGGTGTTCGGCCTATCGGCGCTGGCGGGCATCGGGCTGGTCGGGTTGTTGGTCGATCGGCATCTGCGCAAGCTGGTACTGCTGAGCCTCGCCGGGTTTGCCGTGGCCGCGCTGGTGCTGGGGCAGGCGTCTTCGTGGGCGATGTACCTGAGCATTGCGCTGTGGGGCGTGACGTACGGCGGCGCGCCAACGCTGTTGCAGACGGCCTGTGCGGATGCGGCGGGCGAGGGCGGTGATGTGGCGCAATCGATGCTGGTGACGGTGTGGAACAGTGCGATTGCGTTGGGGGGGATTATTGGCGGTTTGCTGTTGACCGGGGCCGGTGTCGCGTGGTTTGCGCCAGTGGCGTTGCTGGTGATCGGCTTGGCGTGGCTGCTGGCGTGGGCAGGGCGGTGTAGCGGGTTCGTCGCCGGCTCCCGCTGAAAACAGCGCTGAGTTGCCCCGGCAAGACATGCAAAGCCACAGGCTGCCCTGCAAAGGGTAGAATCGTCACTTCAGGCACAACAGACAACCAGAGGTCGACGCGGTGGATTTGCAGCAGGGCTTTGTCCTGACCCGGCATTGGCATGACACACCCGAAGGCACGTGCGTGGAGTTCTGGCTGGCTACCGACCAGGGGCCGCGGCAACTGCGCCTGGCGCCGCAGGTGTCGGTGGCGTTCCTCCCCCAGGCGCAAGCCGAGCATGCTCGCGTGCTGCTGGCCAACGAGCCGGGCGTCGAGCTCAAACCCTTGCAACTGCGTGACTTCGATCAGCGCCCGGTGCTGGGCCTTTACTGCCGCCAGCATCGCCAGTTGATGCAGGTGGAGCAACGCCTGCGCAACGCCGGCGTCGAGGTGTACGAGGCGGACATCCGCCCACCCGAGCGCTATCTCATGGAGCGCTTCATTACCGCCCCCGTGCAGTTCACCGGCCAGCCCAACGCCCAAGGTGTGCTCTGCGATGCCCAGCTCAAGCCCCTGCCGGACTACCGTCCGCCACTGCGCCTGGTGTCGCTGGATATCGAAACCAGCCAGCGCGGTGAGCTCTACAGTATTGCCCTCGAAGGCTGCGGCCAGCGCCAGGTGTACATGCTTGGCCCGGCAAACGGCGACAGCAGCGCCGTGGACTTCGACCTGCATTACTGCGACGACCCTGCCGCGCTGCTCGCGTGCCTCAACCAATGGATGGCCCAGCATGATCCGGATGCGATCATCGGCTGGAACCTGGTGCAGTTCGACCTGCGCCTGCTGCACGAACACGCCAAGCAATTGCAGGTGCCTTTGGCCCTGGGGCGCAACGGCGCGCCCATGACCCTGCGCGCTCACGCCAGCGGCGGTCACGTATTCGCCGATGCCCCCGGGCGGCTGCTGATCGACGGCATCGAAGCCTTGCGTTCGGCCACCTGGAGCTTCCCTTCGTTCAGCCTGGAAAACGTGGCGCAAACGCTGCTGGGCGAGGGCAAGGCCATCAGCACGCCTTATCAGCGCATGGACGAAATCAACCGCATGTTCGCCGAGGACAAACCGTCGCTGGCACGCTACAACCTCAAGGACTGCGAACTGGTCACGCGCATCTTCGCCCATACCCGGCTGCTCGAATTCCTGCTTGAGCGTGCCAGCGTCACGGGGTTGGCCGTGGACCGAAGCGGTGGCTCGGTGGCGGCGTTCTGCCATTTGTACATGCCGCAGATGCACCGCCTGGGCTTTGTCGCGCCCAACCTCGGCAGCCGCCCCGACGAGGCCAGCCCCGGTGGCTTCGTGATGGACTCACGCCCTGGTCTCTACGATTCGGTGCTGGTGCTGGACTACAAAAGCCTGTACCCCTCGATCATCCGCACCTTTCTGATCGACCCGGTCGGCCTGGCCGAAGGCCTGCGCCAGCCCGATGACCAGCACTCGGTGGCCGGCTTTCGCGGCGCTCGCTTCTCCCGTAGCCGGCACTGCCTGCCAGCCATCGTCGAGCGTGTGTGGCAGGGCAGGGAGGCGGCCAAGCGCGCGGGTAACGCGCCGCTGTCGCAGGCACTGAAAATCATCATGAATGCCTTCTACGGTGTACTGGGTTCCAGCGGCTGCCGCTTCTTCGACCCGCGCCTGGCGTCGTCGATCACCCTGCGCGGCCACCAGATCATGCGCCAGACCCGTGAATTGATCGAAGCGCGCGGTTTCGATGTCATCTACGGCGATACCGATTCCACGTTCGTCTGGCTCAAGGGCGCCCATGGCGAAGACGCCGCTGCGCGCATCGGCCGTGAGCTGGTGGCAGAGGTGAACCTTTGGTGGCGCCAGCACCTGCACGATTCGATGGGGCTCGACAGCGCGCTGGAGTTGCAGTTCGAAACCCATTACCGACGCTTCCTGATGCCCACCATTCGCGGCGCCGACGAGGGCAGCAAGAAGCGTTACGCCGGCCTGGTACAGCGCGCCGATGGCAGTGAACAGATGGTGTACAAGGGCCTGGAGTCGGTGCGCACCGACTGGTCGCCGCTGGCGCGGGAGTTTCAGCAGGCGCTGTACGGGCGCATCTTCCGTGGCCAACCGTATCGCGACTACGTGCGCCAGTACGTGCAACAGACCCTGGCCGGTGAACTGGATGAGCTGATGGTCTACCGCAAGCGCTTGCGCCGCCCGCTGGCCGACTACCAGCGAAACGTGCCGCCGCACGTGCGTGCGGCGCGCCTGGCCGATGAGTACAACAGCCGCCTCGGCCGCCCACGGCAGTACCAGAACGGTGGCTGGATCAGCTACTTGATCACCACTGCCGGCCCTGAACCCTTGGAGAGCCTGCAGGCGCCCATCGACTACGAGCACTACCTGAGCCGCCAGCTGCAGCCGGTGGCCGATGCCATCCTGCCCTTTGTCGGTGATGACTTCGCGGCGTTGACGGGCAGCCAGTTAGCGTTGTTCTAAGTGCGGGCATTAGCTATGTAGCGCCTCGACGAACCTGTTCTGCCTAGGCTGGCCTCTTCACTGAAGAGGAGGGTTTGAGCATGGGCACTACCGCGGGCAATGATGTCGAGTCAGGCTTGCCGCATCTGGATACGCTGCAGCGCGACAGCGAGGCGTTTCAGGATGACATCATCGGCCAGCGCTTGCCCCGTTGGCTACGCCAGGCGCCGGTTGAGCAACTGCCCGAGATCAGTCACGCACTGGCCAAGAGCCTTGAATGCCGTCAGCAACTGGGCGCGGTGCTGGCGCGCATCGACGGGATCGATCATTTCGTTGTATCGGCGCTGGAGAACGCGCTCACCGAGCGCTATGGCGTCACGGGCAATCCACGCCGGCTGACGTTTCTGGAAGGGCGCCGTGAGCCGGTAATCAATGCTCAACCGGTTGGGGCTCACCTCACCGAGTTGGTGTACGAAGAAAAGCCATTGCTCGAGGTGGTACTGCGTAACTTCACTGCCGAACAGGCCAGCACGGGCGGCCAGCCTGTCGGCAACCGGCTGCTGGTGCCGCGTGCAGGCACCCACACACCACCCACCGCCATCGCCTTTGCCGCATTGTGCCGCGAGCTGGACCTGGGTGAGGGCTATCAGCGTCATCTGGATGCCATCCTCACGCCGGGCGAGGATCCAAAACGCATCGAGTCGCTGCTGGTCGATGCAATCCGCTATGCCATGTTGGTGGATGGGTACAAGGCCAGGCAAGAAGAGGTGCTCGATGCCAGTGACCTGAAACTCTTGGTAGGCATGTGCCTTGAGGGCAAGCTATTGCGCCTGGCAGGTGACCTGGTGGTGGCTAGGCAACTGAGGTTGCTCGGGTGCACGATCGAGCAGGTCATGGTGCTCGAAGTGATCGATCAAGGGCCGCTGTTCAACACCACTCGGCGATTGTTGATGCATGTGCCGGGTGACCCGGTGGCGGCGTGGAGTGCATTCGACAGCCTCGATGACCTTAACCGCGCGCTTGGCCGTCGCCTGCGCCTCAAGACGTATCAACGGTTCTTCAGCCGCTTCGTGCTCAGGCGCGACAGCCAGGCATTTTTCGCCACGGTGGTGCCGGCTTTTGACGACCTTCCAGACTGGGCCAGTTTTGACCTGAAACCGTATTTGCAGGCGTATCCGTCACCCCTGTTCAACAGCCTGGCGCAGGCGCGCATGCGCCAGATCAAGGAGGACGCAGCGATGATCGCGGTGCCGGTGGCACGGCTCGATCGCGAGCTTCAGCGTGCCCATGACGAACGGCTGGCCGCAGAAGGGTGGGCGCTGCTCAACCTGGCGTCGTTCTTTGTACCGGGCTTGGGGCTGGTCATGCTCGCGGTGACCGTATGGGAGTTGCTGGGCGAGGTCTACCACGCCATCGAGGCCCTGCATGACGGGGACACCCAGCAGGCACTTGATCATATGACCAACGTCGCCACCGACCTTGCAATTGTCGCGGCCACGGCGGCCGGTGTTTCGCTGACCAAGCGGTTGTGGGCACGTTCGGCGGTGGTCGATGCGATGGTGCCTGCGCGGCTGGAAGACGGTAGCACCAGGCTCTGGCAGCAGGACCTGGCAGCGTATCGCAGCATCGCGCCGAGCAGCGCGGCGGCCCAGGATGCCTTGGGTATTCGGCGCTACGATGGCCAGGCCTGGGTCGAAATGGACGGGCATCACTACCCTGTGGTCGAGCCAGCCGGCGACGGCCAATGGCAGCTTCGCCCGCGCAGTGGAAACGGACCTGTGCTACGCCACAACGGCGCCGGCGCCTGGCGGGTATGGACCGAGCAGCCCGCGCAATGGGACGACACCTACCGCATGTTCCGCCGTCTTGGCGCACCGCTGGACAGCATGAGTGACGAGCAGATCGACCAGGTGCTGGGCTTTCATGAGCTCAACGCCGATCACCTGCGGGCGCTGCATGTTTACGGGCGTGCGCCGGAGCCTGGGATGCTCGACAGCGCCGAGCGCTCCAGGCTCGACCGGCGCATTCGCCTGGTGGTCAGCCATTTGCGCGCGGGTGAGCAGGTTGAGGATTTCACCGTGCTCCAGCATGCCCGGCGCCTGCAAGGTGCCTCCGGTGCGTCAGACCAGGCGTTGGCCGAACTGGCATGGGCCCAGCGCCGCCACTTGCTGGGGCAGTTGTATGAGGCCGTGCAGCCCAGCGACACGCCCGGTTCTGTCTTGCTGCGCAAGGTGTTTCCGGGGCTGCATTCGCGTGCCGCGCGAGCGCTGCTGGCGGCGGCCAACGGGCATGATCGACGGCGCTTGTTGCAAAGCGGTCGCGTGCCATTGAACCTGGCCGAAGCGGCCAGGCGCAGTGTCTCGGACATCCGCAGGGTTCGAGTGCTTGAAGCGTTGACCCTGGATACCCCACAGAACGCCGACCTGGCACGAGTGGTAGTGGGGTTGCTCAAGTACCTGCCTGGCGCTGGCCAAGGTGTGCGCTGGCGTCTTTTCGAAGGCCAGCGCGGTGGGCCACTGCTGTCATCGGTTGAGGAGGGCACCCACGGTTTCGATCTCTTGCACCAGCATGGCGCCTTCCAATTGCTCGATGCGCAAGGCGTACCGCAAGGTGAGGCCGGCGAGTTGTTCGAGGTGATGGCTGTTGCCTATGCGCCGCATCAGCGCGCGGCCATGCAGATGAATGAGCCTTTCGCCCACAACCTGAGGGTTACGGTGGCGCATGAGGCCCTGCGACGTCACGCCGAAATCGAAGGCTTGCTGGGTGTGCAGCGCCCAGGTGCCTTGCGACTACCGCAGCGTTTGGCCGATGGTCGCTTGGGCTACCCCTTGGGCGGCAGCAACTCGGGTGGCCCGGGACGGCCCGAACGGGCGCTGGGGGCGACGGTGCGTGACCTGTTTCCGTCGTTCAGTGATGAGCAGGTGGCGGCATGGACCGACAATGTGCGGCGCTCGGGTCGACAGCTGGATGCGGTACTGGCCGCGCTGCGCACAGAATACAGGGCGCTGCGCAACAGCCTGGACGCATGGGTTGGGGAGGCCGTAGGTGAAGCCAGGGAGGACCGGGCCTGCTTGCGCGAGACGCTGATCGATTGTTGGCGGCGCACGACCGATGCCGGGCAAACCCACCTCGACACCGACCACAACTACCGCATGGTCTTGTACAACATGTGCCCTGAGGGGCTGCCGGAATTACCGGCCCAGGTCAGCTTCGCTCATGTTTCCGATCTGTCACTGCTGCGCTTGGAGCTGCAGGATGTTCCCGCGAGTTTTCTGCTCGCCTTCTCGCGCCTGCGCATGCTGGATCTGGGGGGCAATCTACTGACTCAATTGCCGCAGCCCTTGTTGCAACTGCGCAACTTGCGTCAACTGACCCTGACCAACAACCAAATCGTGTTGAGCACCAGCCAGGCCGCTACCTTGGCAAGCGCCACACACCTGGAGTACATCGACCTGTCCCACAACCCATTGGGGCGCACCTTCACCTTGAGCGGGTTGACCGCGCTGCGCTGGTTGAACATGCGCAACACCGGCCTTACGCACTTCCCCCACGGTATGGCCAGCCGTTCCTCCCTGGTTCTCATGGATATGCGCGAGAACCGCATTACGCAGATCCCCCACTGGTTCTATCAACTGCCGCCCGGGGTTCGGCGGCGCACCAGGCTGGCCGGAAACCCGCTGGAGGGCGAAGAGCTGGTACGTCTACAGGCGTCTTTCATGACGCCGTTCGTACCCCTGGACGAGGCCTTGCTGCGAGAACAGCTAATCCATACCCGTGAGGTCTGGGGGGATGCTGTTGGCCCGCAGCACCGTGGCCTGCTGATTGCTGCGTGGGAAACGGTGGATGTCGGCGAGCCAGCAGAGCGCTTCTTTCGTGTCCTGCAGCAGTTGCTGCAGTCTGCGGATTTTCACATCAATGCCCAGTCCCTCGCGCAACGGGTACTGGCCGTATTGCAGGCCATGGCCAAGGAACCAGCTCTGCGTCAGGCGTTGATGGACATCGCCAACGACGAGTGGGGTTGTCAGGATGGCGCTACTTGGTGCCTGAGCAACCTTGAGTTGAATGTGCTGGTGTGGCAAGCCCGGACGGATGCACAAGGCAACACGGAGCGTGCCTTGCTCGCGTTGGGGCGGCGTTTGTGGCGTCTGGATGAAGTCGACCGCCTTGCCGTGCGCGACATTCTTGATCGCGGTGGCAACCCGGATGAAAGCGAGGTGGGGCTCGCCTATCGCCTTGGGTTGCGTGATCGTCTGGGCTTGCCCATTCAAGTGGGAGACATGAGTTTTCGGCCACTGGCAGGGGTGACTGAAGCGCACCTTGCACGGGTTGAAGCGCAAGTGCTTGAAGCCGAGACGCAAGAGCAGGTCGCCCGTTCGCTGGTGGACCGAACCTTCTGGCAGGCGCACCTGGAACGCGCTCATCCGGATCGTTTCGCGCAAGTCGACAGGCCGTTCCGGCGCCGGCTCGACAGCGTACTCGATGACGAGGCGCTGACCGACGAGACCAGGCAGGCACAGTCCGATGCCATTCTTGGCGAACAGCGCGCAGCGCGGCGGGGGCTGATGCTCGACATGACGCTGGCGGCACTCGAGGCCGGGCCTAGGGACGCGGGTATCGACGTGTAATGGCCCCGACAGACAGTGCACAGTCCTGTCTGCAGCCGCTTTGGACTATGCTCAGTGACAGGGCGGTGTGCTCGGTAAAGGCCGTCATCCTGTTCTGACGCATGCCTGGAAATTGCCCGTTACTTTTCCCTGACACACCGGGTGTTTGAAGTGGTTTAGGCTCCAGGTCGGATTTTTCTCCGTGATCTGCAGTCATTGGTTTATCGAGATATTAAGGAGATGTGTATGCTCGTTCGGTCACTGACCCTCGCCACCTTGCTCGCCGTCACCAGCCCACTGTTCGCCGCAGACAGCGACGCGCCTTTGGCCAAGGAGTTGGGCAAGGCACGGCCTTTGGTGATCATCGCCCCCAGTACAGCCGACCCGACACTGCGCGGGTTGAATAAAGCACTGGAAGACCCTGCCATTCAGGCGGCCTTCAAGGAGCGCAGCCTGGTGCTGTACAGCGTTGCCAAAATGGTGGGCAAGCGCGAGGACAAGAACCTCGAGCAGCAAACCACCATGGCCCTGATTCGCGAACTCAAGCTCGGCGCGAGCGCGGGTACCAAAGTGATCCTCGTAGGCAAGGACGGTGAACGGCACATGCTCAAGGATGACGCGACCGGCGAGCCGATCGACCCGCAGGCCATCCTCAAGGCGGTCGATGAACTGCCGGCGAGCGAGAAGGCCGTGACGGCGCCGGAGCCTGTCGCGGCAGCGCCTGAAGCCAAGGCCAAGGCCAAGGACAGCAAGCCTGCCAAGCCGGTCAAACCGGCCAAGCCAGCTGCACCGCCCAAACCGCTGGAGGACTGATCGCCTTCGCCCGCTCCCTGGCCGCAGGGGCGGGCGCTCTGTATCGCACTGTATCCTGCACGGCTGCAGACCCATTTCTGTACAAAATTCGGACATCGGCGATACATCCCCGACACACCCACGCGGCCTAATGGCTCCACACCCCAACCACAGTGGAGCAACACCATGACTCATGCACGGAACACCCTCGGCCTGCTCGGCGCCGCACTGCTCGGCAGCATGGCCTTTGGCAGCAGCGCGTTCGCAGTCGAGCCCCTGTCCCAGGGTTATCAACTGGCTTCGGCTAAGGTTGCCGGCGAGGGCAAATGTGGCGAAGGCAAGTGCGGGAGCAGCAACAAGGCCAGCCAAGGTGAAGGTAAATGCGGTGGCGACAAGAAGGCCAGCGAGGGCGAAGGTAAATGCGGTGAAGGTAAATGTGGCGCCGCTGGCAAGGCGGGTGATGCCAAGGTTACCGGTAAGTCCTGACTTCAATCCTGGTAATGACACAACGCCCCGCCTGCTGGACAGGCGGGGCGTTGTGCATGTTGCGGAGACTTATCGATGACTACCTCTCGCTTGTTTGCAGGCCTTGGCCTGCGCCGTGGCCTGATGCCCGAGTTGTTGAGCCTTGAAGAGGGCGCAGTGGACTTTCTCGAATGTGCGCCGGAAAACTGGATCGCTGTTGGCGGTGCCTATGGCCGAGGCCTGGCGCAACTGACCGAACGCTTTGCCCTGGCCTGTCATGGCCTGTCCCTGTCCCTTGGCGGCAGCCTGCCACTTGATCGGGGCTTTCTGGACCAGACCCGTGACTTCCTCGATCGCTACCACGTACGCCTGTACAGCGAACACCTGAGTTACTGCAGCGATGACGGCCACCTTTATGACCTGTTGCCGATGCCTTTCACCGAAGAGGCGGTGCATCACGTTGCCGCCAGGATCCGCCAGGCCCAGGACCACCTGCAGCGGCGCATCGCCGTGGAAAACATCAGCTACTACGCAGCGCCTTACCAGGCGATGAGCGAGCTGGACTTCATCCGTGCGGTGCTCGACGAGGCCGATTGCGACCTGCTGCTGGATGTCAACAACGTGTTCGTCAACGCGTGCAACCATGCTTACGATGCGCAGGCGTTTCTTCAGGGGCTGCCGCAGGCGAGGGTCATTGGCATGCATGTGGCGGGTCACTACGATGAGGCCCCCGACCTCAAGGTCGATACTCACGGAGCACCGGTAAAAGAAGATGTGTGGGCCTTGTTCGCGATGGCCTGCAAGCGTTTCGGCGCCAAGCCGACGGTGCTTGAGCGTGACTTCAATTACCCGCCATTGGCCGAACTGCTCGACGAGCTCGCCCGCATGCGTGCTGTGCAGCAGGAGGTGGCGCATGCGCGAAGTGTTGCGTGAACAGCAGTACACACTGGCACGGCATCTGCGTGATCCGGCCCGGCATGCCCCGCCGCCTGGCATCGAGGCGCGCCGCTTGAAGGTTTACCGTGAACTGTTCTACGGCACGATCGAGGGTTTGTTGGCCGGCAGTTTCCCGGTGATGCGGCAAACTCTGGGCGAGCTGCGCTGGCATGCCCGTGTGCGTGATTTTTATGCCAACTACCGCAGCCAGACACCCTTGTTCACCGAGGTGGCCGAGGCGTTCATCGACTACCTCCAGGGTGTCGACCCCGATGCCCCGTGGCAGCTGGAGCTCGCCCACTACGAGTGGGTCGAGGCCCAGCTCTACCTGAGCGATGCCCAGGACCCGGCGCATGATCCGCAGGGGGACCTGCTGCAGGGCGAGCCGCTGCTGTCGTGCACGGCCAGGGTGCTGGCTTACCGTTGGCCTGTCGAGCGTATTGGCCCTGGTTATCAGCCGCAGGTGGCGCCTCAGGCGCCCACGTTGCTGCTGGTTTACCGAGATGTAGGGCTGCAGGTGCGCTTCGCCCGTCTGGCATCCATGGCTTACCGTTTGCTGGCCGAGGTGCAGGGGACGGGGCAGGAGCGCCTGCGAGCACTGGCAGCGGACCAGCAGCAGGGCTTGGTATTGCTGGAAGGTCTGCGCGCGCAAGGGGTTGTTATCGGTACGGTTGTCGGGGCAGGCTGAGGCAGGCAGGGGATAGGGTTGGGTGACCAACCTATCCTGAATAATCATTTCATTGCTATTGAGCCCCTGGCCGTGAGCCGTGCCCGGAGCCAATGGTCAAGGCTCAGGCGGCCGGCGCCCTGGAGCAGCAGTGGCAGCAATGCCACCAGGTAGATCATTGGCAACTTGAAGTTGCCAAAGCCCTGGTCGGTGATCGCATACCCCTGTGCCAGCTCCGCAAGGCCCGACCACTGTGCCGGCCAATGCACCGCAGCGATGGCCACCACGGTAACGACCATTAGCCCGGCCGAGGCCAGCCGCGTACCCAGGCCCAGCAACAGAAGCACAGGCAGCACCAGCTCGGCCCACATCGACAATTGCCAGTTCAGTTCTGCCGGCAGTGCGCTGAAGGGAAACGGCAAGTTCGACTGCAGGTGACCGAACCAGTTGTGGCCGGTGAATTTCTCCCAGCCAGACTCGAAAAACTCCCAGGCCAGAAACAGCCGCAGCGGCAGGTCGGCGCTCCAGCTGCCGATACGGTCGATGCGGGTGAATGTGTGGGTTATTGCCGTCATGCTTAGCGGTTTCATTGCTGTAACTCCTGCTGTGCCATTGTGTGGCCAGGAGTGTGTAGCGGTGGCGTATCGGCAGTGTGTCGGTGGATGCGTCAGTGTGTATCGGACTGTAGCTATCGGTTGTGTAAGCCGGCCGATCACTCATGCGCCTGGGTTCACTGCAGCTCGATTTCTGCACACAACCCACCGCCCTGGCGATTGCTCAGGGTCAATCGCCCGCCCATGGCCTGGGTCAACTGCTGCGCGATCGCCAGCCCCAGCCCGGTGCCCCCGGTACTGCGGTTACGCGAGCTTTCAACCCGGTAGAAGGGCTTGAGCACTTCATTGAGCTCAGCATGCGGGATACCGGGGCCGTCATCGAGTACCCGAATCCGGGTGCAGCCCTGTTCACGGCTGACCTCCAGCAGTGCTTTGCCAGCGAACTTGAGGGCATTGTCCACCAGGTTGACCAGCACCCTGCGCAGCGCATGTGGGCGGGTCTCCAGCAGGCCTTCGGCGTTACCATGGCGTTCGACCTGGGCGCCGCTGTCCTGGTAATCGAACACCAGGCTGTCGAGGAAGGCGCCGAGGTTGATCCGGCACGGGGCCTCGGTGTTGATGTCCATACTGCGGGCATACGCCACACCTTCGCGTACCAGATGCTCCATGGCACTCAGGTCATGCCACAGTTTGTCTTTCTCGACCCCCTCGTCCATCACTTCGACGCGCAGCTTCATGCGGGTGATGGGGGTTTGCAGGTCGTGGGAAATCGCTGCCAGCAGCTGCATGCGCTCCTTGAGGTAGGCCGCGATGCGCGCTTGCAAGGCATTGAAGGCGACGGCGGCGTACTTCACCTCGCGTGGGCCGCTTTCGTCCAGTTGTACACCGGGCTTGTCCGGGTCGAGGTTGTCCACCGCCTGCGACAGGCGGGTGAGCGGGCCGATGGCCAGGCGCACTGCCAGCCAGGTGCACAGCAACAGCAAGGCCAGTTGGATCAGCAGCACCACCGGCAGCCAGCGGGCCACCGGTACGCTTGCCGGGGTGACGTCGAGGGTCAGGGGTGCGCCGTCGGCCAGGGTCAAGTGCACCTGAAAGTGCGCATTCGGGCCAGGGATCTCCTGGAACGTCAGGCGATAGTCGTCGCCGATGGCCTTGACGATCGACTCGGCGGCCATGGGCGGGTCGCTGGTCGGCATCGCCTGGCCTTGCAGGCCCTGGTCAAGGTGGTAGCGGTAGGTGCGCCGCTCCAGGCGTGGAAGCCAGGCGGCGCGTTCGGCTGCGGGCAGGCGGTCGAGGATGGCCACCGACGTGGCGACGTCTTGCTCCAGGTTGCTGAGCATCATCGAACGGCTGCTGATGTAGCGCTCGTAGGCTTGCAGACCGAACGACAGCCCATAGGCCAGCACCAGGCCTGTGAAGAAGATCAGCGCCAGGCGCGAGGCCAGGGTACGTGGCCATTTCATGAGGGCGACTCGAGCAGTTGCACCGGCAGTGAGAACACATAGCCCTCGTTGCGCACGGTCTTGATGCAGGCGGGTTCGCGGGCGTCGTCCCCCAGGCGCTGGCGCAGGCGGCTGACCAGCAGGTCGATGGAGCGGTCGAAGATGTCCGCCTCGCGGCCCTGGGTCAGGTTGAGCAGTTGTTCGCGGCTGAGTACCCGTTGCGGGTGGTCGAGGAATACCCGCAACAGCCGGTACTCGGCGCCGCTCAGGGCCACCAGGGTATCTTCGCTGTCGAGCAGGTGGCGTGCGGTGGTGTCCAGGCGCCACGGGCCGAAGGCAAGCAGGCGGCTGCTTTCACTGATGGTCAGGTTGGGCGGCAGCATCCGTGTGCGGCGCAGCACGGCATTGATGCGGGCCAGCAGTTCACGTGCGGAGAACGGCTTGGTCAGGTAGTCGTCGGCGCCCATCTCCAGGCCGATGATGCGATCGGTTTCATCGTTGCGCGCAGTCAGCATCAGCACCGGCGTGTTGCGGTGCTTGCTGGCGCGCAGTTCACGGCACAGCAACAGGCCATCGTCGCCGGGCATCATGATGTCGAGGACGATCAGGTCGACGCTGTTGGCTTCGAGAAAGGCGCGCATTTGCCGGCCATCGGCGACGATGCTGGTGCGCAGGCCGTTCTTCTTCAGGTAGTTGCCGACCAGTTCGCGGATCTCGCGGTCGTCGTCGACGATCAGGATGTGATCGACGTGTTCCATGCGCAGCGTTCCTGTGTGGGGAGGGTGTGGACGCAGTGTACCGAGCGTTATCGGGCTTGCCTGCGGGGCTTTGTATTGCAGTGTATCTGCTGCGGGTGCAGATACAGGAGGAGGCAGATCACAGGTTCAGGTGACACATACGGGATACCTGGCGGGCGTGTAATGGCTCTCGACCGGGGAACAATCCTCCCCACCCCCAGCGTTTCACAGGAGAGTTGCCATGAACCTCAAATCCATCGCCAGCGCCAGCCTGCTCGCCGTGCTCAGCTTCGGCGCCTTGACCGCCCAGGCCGCCATGGCGCCAATGAACGATACCAGTGTCATGCAGTACCGTTACGGTGATCACCTGGATGTGAAGAAAGTCCTGTCGGTGCAGGATGATCAAAGCAACACTTGCGGCCTGGTCAACACCCGCATGGACTATCTCGATTCCAAAGGGCAGCAGCAGAGCGTGGAGTACCGCTCCTACGCCACCGGCGGCTGCCATGAGAATTGATCGGCGCCTGGCGCTGAAGGTGGGCGGCCTGGCGCTGGCGCTGACAGGCCTGGGCCTGGCCGGTTACCTGAACGCAGGCGACAGTTACGGCGCCATGCCCTCGCTGGCGGGCGCCAGCCAGTGGCTGAATTCCCCGCCACTGGACGCGCCGGCGCTCAAAGGCAAGGTGGTGTTGGTGGACTTCTGGACCTGGGACTGCATCAACTGCCAGCACAGCCTGCCGCATGTGAATGACTGGGCACGGCGCTACGCCGACCAGGGCCTGGTCGTGGTGGGCGTGCATACGCCTGAATACGATTACGAGCATGATGTTGCAACCTTGCGCGACAAGGTGGCCATGCTGGGGATCGCTTACCCCGTGGCAGTGGACAACGACCATCAGGTGTGGAATGCCTGGGGCAACCAGTTCTGGCCGGCGCATTATTTTGTCGACCGCAAAGGGCAGGTGCGCCATGTGCATGTTGGCGAGGGGGACTATGGCACGCAGGAACAGGTGATACAGGCATTGCTGGATGAAAAGGCTTGATCGGCCTGTGCCGGCACTTTCGCGGGGCAAACCCGCGAAAGTGCCGATGCCGGTTCAGCTGAAACTGGCAAAGTGGGCCTGCATCCGCCCCGCATCGGCCTCGCGTCCGCTGAACAGTTCGAACGCCTTGACCGCCTGGAACACCGCCATGTTGCTGCCGTCCAGTGTACGGCAGCCCAGCGCCCGCGCTGCACGCAGCAGTTCGGTTTCCAGCGGGAAGTAGATGATCTCTGCCACCCACAAACGTGCGTGCAGCAGCGCCACCGGCAAAGGCGTCCCTGGCAGCTTGGCCATGCCCACAGGCGTGGTATTGACCAACCCGTCTGCCTCGGCCACTGCCGCGCTCAAGTCTGTACCGAGCACTGCTCGGCCTGCGCCGAAATGCGCGTTGAGGTTGTCGACCAGTGCTTGCGCCCGCGCAGCGTCCACCTCGAACAGCACCAGCTGTTCCACGCCCCCACCCAGCAGCGCATGGGCCACTGCCGAGCCGGCGCCACCGGCACCCATCTGCACCACCTGCCGGCGTGCCACATCTGGCAAGCCGCGGCGCATGCCTTCGGCAAAACCCAGGCAGTCGGTATTGTGGCCAATCCGCTTGCCGTCCTTGAGCACCACGGTGTTCACCGCACCGATCCCGCGTGCTTCATCCGACAGCTCGTCGAGTAGCGGCAAAATCGCCTGCTTGAACGGGTAGGTGATGTTGAGCCCGGTGAACCCGGTGTGCTGTGCGGCATCGAGCAGGCCGGGCAGGGCGCTGTCGTCCAGCTGCAACTGATCGGCGTCGATCAGGCGATAGAGGTAGCGCAGCGCCTGAGCGTCGCCTTCGTGCTCGTGCAGCGCCGGGGTGCGTGACAACTGGATGCCGCGGCCGATCAGGCCGGCGAGGATGGCTTGTTCGCTCATGCTGCCTGCTCCCGCAGCATGTCTGCGAAATGGCTCAGGGCCAGGCGGTAGCCATGGCTGCCGAGGCCGCAGATCACGCCAACGGCAATCGACGAGACGAACGACAGGTGGCGGAAGGGTTCGCGTTTGTGCACGTTCGACAGGTGCACCTCGATGACCGGCAGTTCACTGGCAACCAGGGCGTCGCGGATGGCCACCGAGGTGTGGGTCCAGGCGCCGGGGTTGATCAGGATACCGGCGCAGCGGCCACGGGCGGCGTGGATCCAGTCGATCAGTTCGCCTTCGTGGTTGGTCTGGCGAAATTCGATATCCAGGCCCAGGGTGTGGGCGCTGTCGGCGCAGCCCTGGGCGAGGTCGGCGAGGGTTTCGCGACCATACTGGGTAGGCTCGCGGGTGCCCAGCATGTT